>NZ_JBHSEW010000010.1:0-167540 GCF_042654765.1 Comamonas nitrativorans
ACTATTTTGTATTGTTCGACGGATTGCCTCCGTCGTCCTGGCGCTCCCGTGCAGAACCTGGCCCATAGCGCTTCCTTCCATTCAAGGGAAAAGATTGCACCATTAAAACCTGGGATCAAACATCTAACGTCGGTTACATCACGCCCAGACGACCCGGTTGCGGCCCTGGCGCTTGGCCTCGTACAGCGCCGCATCGGCCCGCTGCAACAGTGCTTCGGCGGTCTCGCCGGGCCGCCACTGCGTCGCGCCCATGGAAACGGTCAGGTCGATGCGCCCGCCCTCGGGCAGCACCACCGGGGTGTTGGCCACCGCCGACCGGACGCGCTCCAGTACCAGATCGCCCTCGGCAACGCCGGTTTCGCTCATCAGCAAGATAAATTCCTCGCCGCCCCAACGGGCCAGGATGTCCGGGCCACGCACCTGGGCCGTGACGGTCTGCGCAAACGCCTGCAAGGCCGTATCCCCGGCAGCATGGCCGTAGGTGTCGTTGATCACCTTGAACCAGTCCAGATCGAGCTGCGCCAGCAGCAGCGGGTGGCCGGTGCGCTGGGCATTCAGGCAACGCAGGCGCATGGCCTCGGCCAGATAGCGGCGGTTGGGCAGGCCGGTCAGCTCGTCGCGGGTGGCCAGCGCCCGCACCTGCTCGACGGCCAGGGCCAATTCGCGGCGCTGGGTCTTGAGCTGGGTGCGCAATGCTTCCATGCGCAGCGCCAGCATGGTGCTGAACACCAGCACCAGCGCCACCATGAGCATGTACAGCGCCGCCAGCGCCGGCGGCGGCGCATCGTCGGGGCGCCCCCACTGCACCACCGCGCCAGCAATGGCAAAGGCCACCAGCCCCAGCGCCAGCAGCTTCTTCATCTGCGCGGCGGTCAGGCCGAAGACGCCGAACATCATCACCACCGCCAGCACGGGCGGCTCGATACCGCGTGCCTCCCCGGCAATGGCGTAGGCCACGGCGTTGCTGACCAGGGCGCAGCCGATCTGCACCGTGGTGAAGGCCGGGTCGCGCCAGTGGCGGGTCAGGCCGCTGCGGATGAGCATGAAACTCAGCAGCACATAACCAACGCTGGCAATGGACCACCAATGCACCGGCTGCGGCTGCGTCAGTCCGGCGACGACCACCAGCTGCATCGCCAGCACGCAGAACGCCATGAACAGGCAGGCGAACCCGGTCGTGATCAGGCTGCGGCGCAAGCGCGGGTCGGTGGTGAGCAAGGCGTTCAAGAGGCGGGTCATCCAGGAAATTATGCACGTCCGTTCGGAAAAATGTAACGCAATGAATCATTGACACCTCCCCGGTTTGCTCAGAACGTGTTTACGATCTCGGCGCGAAGGGGTGCGGGATGCGGATCGGGATGGGCTGCTAGGGTGAACGCTGCGGCTCCAAAGCTGCCTGCGCAGCTTTGGACAGCGTGAACGGGGCCAGCCTCTGGCTGGCCCGCGCCCTGCAAGGGCAAACCGCAGCGATAGCCGGAGCTATCGCGAGGATTTGCAACGCCGCAGAGCGCCCGAGGCCGCGACTGCACACCCGCGCGGAGATCGTAAACACGTTCTCAGTGCTTTCCCTTGAATGCTTGTCAAAAAAGAAAGCTTCTACCGCTTGATATACAAAGGTTTCAGATAAGAAAATATCTGAAATCCTTTATTTACCAGCGGTAGAAGCTATCTTTCTATTCAACCACCTGATTTAGAAGGTGGCCCGCACCCCCACCGTCAGGTTGCGGCCCTTGAGCGGGGCGGCCTGCTTGATGAACGATGTGTGCGCCAGCCCCAGCCGGTTGGTCAGGTTCTCGCCCTTCAGGTAGACCTGCCACGGCGTGCCGTCGATGGCCTTGTAGACGCTCAGGTTCAACATGCCGTAGCCGCCGGTGCGGGTTTCATAGGCGGCAGTGCGCGTCTGGCGGGCCACCTGTACCCATTCGGCCTGCCCTTCCCAACCCTGCCAGCTGGTATCCAGCCGCACGCCGACCCGGGCGGCCGGAATGCGCGGCAGGTGGCCGCCGCCATCCGCCAGCTGGGCCCGCACCATATCCCCCCACAGGCCGATGCCCAGGTGCCGGCCCAGCGCCTGGCGCACCGAAGCCTCCAGGCCGGTGAAACGTGCATCGCGCTGGCTGTATTGCAGCAGTTGCAGGCCTTGCTCCTCATCCAGCGTGCGGCCATAGATGTAGCCCTGGATGCGGTAGTGGTAGGCATTCAGGCTCCACGTGGTGCGGCCTGCGGTCTTGCCCAGGCCCAGCTCCAGCGCCTGGCTGGTTTCCTTCTTCAGGTTGGGGTTGCCCCGCTCCCACGTGCTGGTGGCCATGTGCAGGCCGTTGGCGTACAGCTCTTCCGCCGTAGGCATACGCTGGGCACGGCTGACCGAGGCGCTGGCCTGGTAGCCCGGCGTGAAGCGCCACACCGCCCCCAGCGAGGCCGAGGTGCCGTGGTGCTTGCGCTCTTCCGCCGATTCCTGCGCCTGCACGCGCTGGCGGTCGTGGCGCAGCGCGGCCTGGAAGCGCCAATCGCCCAGGGTGTATTCCTCCAGCACAAACAGGCCCAGGCGACGGGTATCGGTGGGCTGCACGTAGGCTTCCTCGCCCGTGGCGCTGAACTGGCGCTGCCCGGTGCTGATGCCCCACACGCCGCGCCAACCGGCCAGGGGCGCATGCTGCACTTCCAGCCGCACGTCGTGGGCGCGGTTGCGGAAGCTGGTGGCGACTGCATCGCCCTCGATCTCGTCGTGCCCGTAGCGGGTGTGGCTGGCCCGCAGGCGCACGGCCTCCACGCCGGCCGCTGGCGCACGCCACTCGCCACGCAGATCCCAACGGTGGCTGGTCATGTCCACCACCGGCACGCCGTGGTCATGGTCATGATCATCGTGGTCATGGTCGTCATGTCCGTGCCCGTGCCCGTGGCTGCCGCAATGCAGATGCGGGTTCGCGCCCCAGTGCGGATGGCATTCCTCATGCTCATGCGAATGGCCGGGCAGACCGTACTGCGCCTGTTGCCGGGTGTACGCTACGCCGAGATAGCCCGCGTTGCCGATCCACGACAGGCCGATGCTGCCGGTGTCCGTCTCGTTGAAGCTGCCGTCCACCTTGCGCCCGCCCGCCCAGCCGGAGCCCACGCGGTAGTCCCCGGCGCGGCGGCTGGCGCCCTCCACGCGCACGGCCAGCGGTCCCTGGCCGGCAGTCAGGCCAAAAACGCCGGCCCGCTCGTTGGCGGCACTGCCCCAACGCAGTTCGGCTTCGCCCTGCACGCCGTTTTCCGGCACGGCGGTGGGGATTTTTTTATCCACCACGTTCACCACACCGCCCACCGCACCGCCATGCACCAGGGCGGCGGGGCCGCGCAGCACTTCGACCTGCTCGGCCAGCAGCGGCTCGGCCACGACGGCGTGGTCGGGACTGATGGTGGAGGCATCGTGCAGCTCCATGCCGTTGGCCAGCACGCCCACACGCGGGCCGTCCATGCCGCGAATCACCGGGCGCGAAGCCCCGGCACCAAAGTGGGTGGCCTGGATGCCCGGCTCGCCCGCCAGGCTCTCGCCCAGGGTGGCGCCACGGCGCAACTGCCACGTTTCACCGTCCAGCACGGTGACAGGCGCCGCCATGTCGGTCGCAGCCATGGGCAGGCCGGTCACGGTGACTTCGGCCAGTGCGGCCTCGGCAGACGGTGCCGGGGCATCCTGCGCCTGGGCGGGCATGGCGACGTACAGCGCCACGGCCAGCGCCACGGGGGACAGGCTCAGGGAACGGGAAGAAGAAAAAACGACATCTTGCATGTCTGAATCTCGCAAATCAAAAGGGCACCGCCCGCTAAAAAGTAACGCACAGGCGCACAGCGTCCCGTGCTACGGGCCATGCCGATAACAAGGAAATACGGCACAAACGCACACCCAGCGTGCGCTTGCAGCTATAGGTTTTGGGATTTCAGAAGGAAAGCGGGCCTGAGCGCGTGTTCACGATCTTTGCGTAATCGCCCATCTGCTTCCCCCGTCACACCCGCGCAGGCGGGTGTCCAGCAGCCGCGCTGGCAATGGACAGGGCAGTTGTCAAGGCAAGGCCGCTGCTGGATTCCCGCCTTCACGGGAATGACGAAGGAGAGTGCAGAAACGGCTGCCAAGATGATGCAAAAAATCAGCAGAAAAAGATCGTAAACACGTTCTGAGAGTGCGTTCAGGCCACACGCAAGGCCGGCGGGGCGCGGGCCTCGAACAGCCGCGGCGGGGCGGCTGCGGGCATGGCGTGCGGATGCCATGCCGGGACAGCGACGGGCTGCGGCGTCGGCCCCAGCCACAGGAAGACGGGCAGGTCATGCGCATGCCCGAGCTGCTCGAACTCCCAGCAGTCCAGCACCGCATGGTGCTGGAACAGCGCCGCCAGCCGCCCTTCAGCCGGTGCATTGCCGGTCTCCGCAGAGACGGCCAGCCCCTGGGCCAGCACCACCGCCGGGGGCAGGTGCAGCACGCTGTGCATCCGCCCCAGGGTGGGGGCCAGCACCACCAGCAAGGCCAGCCAGCACGCCAGCACGCGCATGCGCCAGCCCGAACGGGCTGTCAAGCGGATGTGCGAAGGCGAGAACATGCGGCTGGAAGAAAGGGAGAGGAGGAAAGAGGAAGGCAGACGGTCAAAGGCGGGGATTGTCTACGAACGGGCGTTTCCCGATCATTTATCGGCTATTCCTCGGGCATCACCATTTCCACCCAGTCGTACAGGGCGCCCAGGATGTCCTCGCCCGCTTCGTCCACGGTTTCGGACAGGGCGTCGATTTCCGCCGACAGCTGCTCGGCCGTGCGGGCGCCGCCCAGGCCGTGCAGCAGTACCTGGGCGCAGTGCTGCTGCCAGCGCTGCTGCTCGTCGGGGCGCAGGCTGTCGGGCCAGTTGCGGGCCCGCCAGCGAAACACCAGCTCGGGCAGGCGCGGGTCGTCGAAGCCGGTGTTGTCCACGGCCAGCTCCTGCGGCAGCAGGTCACGCAACTGCTGCAAACGGCGACGGTCCTGCGGGCCGACAAAGCCGCCGTACAGGTTCTGCTCCGCCAGCACCGCAGCGCCCGCCGCCGCAGCGGTGGGGGCGTAGACCTGCTTCCACAGGGCGCTCATGTCGGGCAGGTCGCGGGCGATCAGGGCGTGCTGCAGGCAGGCGTCCACATCCAGGCCCCAGCGCTGCGCCATGTCGGGGGTGAGCGTTTTCAGGTTGCGCACCACCATGGGCGATTTGTTGATGTGGATGGTCTTCATCGGCAGGCGTGTCACCCCTTCGGGCAGATCGCTGCTGCGCGTGAACAGGCGCAGGCGCAGCGCCTCGGCATCCAGGGTGCGCAGTTCGCCGGGGTCGGCGCGTAAGTCCCAGGCGATGATTTCGTTCTTGTTCACCGGGTGCTGGGCCAGCGGCCACATCAGGGTGATGCAGCCCCGCTCGGCCGGGATCATGCCGCTGACATGCAGGAAGGGCCGGGCCTGGGCGGCCACGGCGGGCAGGCCCAGCTCGGCCAGCACGCGGTCTTTCTTGTGCAGGCCCAGGGCAAACTCGAACAGCTTGGGCTGCGCCTGCTGGATGAGGCGGGCCAGGGCGATGGTGGCCTGCACGTCGCTCAGGGCATCGTGGGCCTTTTCATGCCACAGGCCGTTGATGCGGGCCAGGTCTTCGAGCTTGAACGAGGCGCTGCCGTCCTCTTTCTTCGGCCACTGGATGCCTTGCGGGCGCAGGGCGTAGACCATGCGCACCACGTCCAGGATGTCCCAGCGGCCACAGCCGTTCTGCCATTCGCGGGCATAGGGGTCGATCAGGTTGCGCCAGAACAGGTGGCGGGTGACTTCGTCGTCGAAGCGGATGGTGTTGTAGCCCACGCCGATGGTGCCCGGCTGGCTGAAAGCCGCCTCGATCTGGCGGGCAAAGGCGTCTTCGCTGACGCCCTGGGCCAGGCACTGCTGGGGGGTGATGCCGGTGATCAGGCAGGCCTCGGGGCTGGGCAGGTAGTCCGGCGCGGGCTTGCAGAACAGCACCAGCGGCTCGCCGATCTGGCGCAGCTGCATGTCGGTGCGGATGGCGGCAAACTGCGCCGGGCGGTCGCTGCGCGGGTTGACGCCGAAGGTTTCGTAGTCGTGCCACAAAAAGGTGGGTTCAGGCATAGGCGGAAAAGGTCGGTCAGGAAGGCAAGGGACGGTTCACAGCAGTGGCGAGAATAACCGCGCCACGGCATCGCCCAGGCGCTGGGGCAGGCTTTGGCCGCGCAGGTCGAACACCCGTTCGGCCTGGGCCAGATCCTGGCTGAACTGCGCGGCCAGCTGCCGGGCAAACAGCGGGGTGTAGACCAGGGCGCAAACTTCGTAATTCAAACGAAAGCTGCGGTTGTCGAAATTGGCGGTGCCGACCATGCCCAGCATGTCGTCCACCACCATGGTCTTGGCGTGCAGCACCCGGCCTTGGTAGAGGTAGATCTTGACGCCGCACTCCAGCAACTCATCAAAATAGGAGCGTGCAGCGGCTGTCACCAGGCGGGAATCGCTGCGTTTCGGCACCAGAACCCGCACGTCCACACCGCGAAGCGCTGCACTTGTGAGAGCAAGAATCGCCGCCTCGGTCGGCACGAAGTACGGGGTGGCCAGCCACAGGCGTTCGTGCGCGGCGTACGAGGCATCGACCAGCACGCGGTGGATGGCTTCCAGCGGGCTGTCGGGGCCGGAGGCCATGATCTGCGCCACGTAGGGGCCATCGTCCTGCTCGGGCAGCAAGGCGGCAAAGTCCTGCGGCATGTGCGGGTGCTGGTAATCCAGCGCATAGGCCCAGTCTTCCAGAAAAACATGCTGCAGCCAGCTCACCACGCGGCCCTGCAGGCGCAGGTGTACGTCGTGGTAGGCGTTGGCCTGCAGGCGCTTGTCTTCGGTGTCGGTGATGTTGACCCCGCCGGTAAAGCCATGGATGCCGTCGATGACGACGATCTTGCGGTGCGTGCGAAAGTTGATGACGGGCCGCAGGCGCCGCCCGATGCGGGGCGGGTGGAACAGCGCCACCTCGCCCCCGGCATCCAGCAGTGCCTGGTAATGCCGCCGCGCCAGGCGCTTGGAGCCCAGGGCATCGACCAGCAGGCGCACCTGCACCCCGGCCTGCGCCCGTTCGGTCAGCGCCTGCAGCACGCGCCGGCCGGTGGTGTCCGGCTCGAAGATGTAGTACTCCAGATGCACATGGTGCCGGGCCTGGGCAATGGCCTGGACGATGGTGTCGAAGGTGCAGGCACCGCCCACCAGCAACTCCACCCGCTGGGCCGTGGACAGGGGCAACTGGGTCGACGTGCTGACCAGCTTGACCAGTTGCTGCAGGCGGGGCGGCGCCTGAGTCGCCTTGTCGCGCAGATGCCCCAGGCTGTCGCGGCGCATCCGGGCCCTGCGACGGCTGCGCAGGCGTTTGAGCCGCTGGCGCCGAAAACGCCGGGGGCCAAAGACGAAATACACCAGCAGCCCGACCACCGGCAGCACCGCCATGGCCAGCAGCCAGCCGATCGTCGCCGCCGGTGCCCGGCGCTGCAGCAGGATCCAGCCTCCCACCAGCACCAGATAGGCCGACCAGACAATCGACAGTGCCAGGGCAAAGTGGCCGCTGGCCAGCCACTGCTGCCCAAGGTGCCAAAGGGTCTGGATAAAAGCCATCGAATGCCGGAAACGGTAAGCCGCGCCGTATCAGGCCAGGGGCTGCGCCACCACCGGGCTGCGCAAGAAGTCCTGCGCCGCCGCCAGCACCTGCGCCGCCTGCTGGCGGTGCGGGTGGTGCGCACAGTCCAGCAGCAGCACCTGTCCGTCGGCCACGCCTGCGGCAATGCGCCGGGCAAAGTCCGGGCTGCCGTACTCATCGTGCCGGCCGTGGATGGCCAGCACCGGGCAGCGCACCTGCGGCAGAACGGAGTCGAGCGACCAGTCGGCAAATGCGGGATGCAGCCACACCTCCGTCCAGGCACGAAACACCCAGTCCATCCGCGGGCCATGCCACTTTTGCAGGCGTGCCCACTGCTGGGGATCGGCAAAAAACCGCTGCGCCGCACGGATGCCCTCCAGCGTGCGCGGCTGCACATAGGCTTGCGCGGACAGGGACAGCACCGCCTGGCATGGCGCCGGGTGCGCCGCCGCAATGTGCAGCGCCATCACCGCGCCCACGCTGTGGCCCAGCAGGGCATAGCGCTCCAGCCCCAGCGCGGCCATCAGGGCCGGAAAGTGCTGCTGCGCCTCATGCTCGATGAATTGCAGGCTGGGCGCATCGCTGCGCGGGCTGGATTGACCAAAACCCAGGCGGTCGTAGGCCAGCACCTCGCGCCCGGTGGCCTGGGCCAGTTGGGCCGGCAAGTCGTGCCACTGCCCCACCGAGCCGAGGGATTCGTGCAGCAGCACGATCGGGCAGACATCGCCGGATGCGGACGCAGGCTGCCAGCGTTGCACAAAAACCTGCCCGCCGGGCAGCGTCACCATCTCCGATTGCGTGCGCACAGGGCCAGCTCCTTTTTTTCTTCCAACATAGTGATGCGAACGTGCTTATGCCAGCGGCACCTGCGCCCAGGCCTGGCGCTGCAACTCCAGCGGCAGCTCCTGCGCCAGGGCGGTGTGTTCGCGCTCGTGATGATGCTCGATCACATGGCGCAGGGCGTGGATGGCATCCAGCAGGTACAGGCTGGCGCGGCGCCGGGCCAGGGCATCGACAGGCGGCTTGTCCAGCACCAGTTGCAGGCGCTGGACGTATTCGTCGGCCAGCAGGGCGATGCGATCATGCTCCAGCCGGTACACCTTGGCCGCCCAGCGGGCGCCTTCGGGGACATGGGGCAACAGCTCGTCGTTTTCGATGCGAATGTGTTCGTCCAGCGCACTGCGCCATTGGGTAAAGCGCTGCTTTGCCTGGACGAAATCGCCCCCGACCACATCCAGCAAATGGGCGGTGAGTATGGCTTCGATACGCGTGTGCTGTTCTTCAAAAAGTTGGGCCATGTCAAAGTCAATAGCTGCTACCGCTTGATAAATAACGGTTTCAGCATTGTTTATCCTTAAAACTATTTAAACACATGCGGTAGCAGCACCTTAATTGATAGCTTCTACCGCATTCCCAGCCAAGCCGACGCACATTTTCACGTAGAAAAAAGCCGGTTCCTGAAGAACCGGCTTTTCTTTCCCCGCCAGGCTTCAATCCGTGGCGGTGGCCGCAGGCGATGGCGTCTCGCCTTCGTGCCCTGCGGTCGCTGCGCTCTGGATGTCCAGCAGCACGTCGCCTGCCCCGTCCTTGGCAGCAGCGTCCCAGTCCACTGTCAGGCGTCCGCCCTGCACCAGAGCGCCGAAGAGCAACTCGTCGGCCAGCGCCTTGCGGATGGTGTCCTGGATCAGGCGCTGCATGGGCCGGGCGCCCATGAGCGGATCGAAGCCCTTGGCCGCCAGATGCTTGCGCAGGGTGTCGGTGAAGGTGACTTCCACCTTCTTCTCGGCCAGTTGCTGCTCCAGTTGCAGCAGGAACTTGTCGACCACGCGCAGGATGATCTGCTCGTCCAGCGGCTTGAAGCTGACGATGGCATCCAGCCGGTTGCGGAACTCGGGCGTGAACAGGCGCTTGATGTCGGCCATCTCGTCGCCCGGCTGGCGCTGGGTGGTGAAGCCGATGGTGGCCTTGTTCATGGTTTCGGCCCCCGCATTGGTCGTCATGATGACGATGACGTTGCGGAAGTCGGCCTTGCGCCCGTTGTTGTCGGTCAGCGCCCCGTGGTCCATCACCTGCAGCAGCACGTTGAAGATGTCCGGGTGGGCCTTCTCGATTTCGTCCAGCAGCAGCACGCAGTGCGGCTTTTTGGTGATGGCCTCGGTCAGCAGCCCGCCCTGGTCGTAGCCCACGTAGCCGGGGGGCGCACCGATCAGGCGGCTGACGGCGTGGCGCTCCATGTATTCCGACATGTCGAAACGCACCAGATCAACGCCCAGGATGTAAGCCAGCTGCTTGGCCGCCTCGGTCTTGCCCACGCCCGTGGGGCCGCTGAAGAGGAAGCTGCCGATCGGCTTTTCCGGCTTGCCCAGGCCCGAACGGGCCATTTTCACGGCGCTGGCCAGCACTTCCAGCGCCTTGTCCTGGCCGAAAACGACGCTCTTCAAGTCGCGCTCCAGCGTTTGCAGCTTGCTGCGGTCGTCCTGCGAGACGTTGGCCGGTGGAATGCGGGCAATCTTGGCAACGATGTTCTCGATGTCCACGCGCTCGATGCACGCCTTGCGCTCTTCGACCGTGCGGATGCGCTGAGCGGCACCGGCTTCGTCGATCACGTCGATGGCCTTGTCGGGCAGCTGGCGGTCGTTGATGTATTTGGCCGACAGTTCGGCCGCTGCCTGCAGCGCCTCGGGGGCGTAGGCAATGCCGTGATGCTCTTCAAACCGGGTTTTCAGGCCTTTCAGGATTTCAATGGTCTCGGCCACGCTGGGTTCGACCACATCGACTTTCTGAAAGCGCCGCGACAGGGCGGAATCTTTCTCGAAAATCCCCCGGTACTCGGTGAACGTGGTGGCACCGATGCACTTGAGCTGGCCGCTGGACAGCGCCGGCTTGAGCAGGTTGCTGGCGTCCAGCGTCCCGCCCGAGGCCGCACCGGCACCGATCAGGGTGTGGATTTCGTCGATGAACAAAATCGCGTTGGGCTTGTCCTTCAGGGTCTTGATCACGCCTTTCAGGCGCTGCTCGAAGTCCCCCCGGTATTTGGTTCCGGCCAGCAAGGCGCCCATGTCCAGCGAATAGACGGTGGCCTCTTCCAGCACTTCGGGCACCTTGCCTTCGGTGATGCGCCAGGCCAGCCCCTCGGCAATCGCGGTTTTGCCGACCCCGGCCTCGCCCACCAGCAACGGGTTGTTCTTGCGGCGGCGGCACAGGATCTGGATGGTGCGCTCGACCTCGTAATCGCGGCCGATCAGCGGGTCGATCTTGCCCTCGCGGGCAGCCTGGTTCAGGTTCAGGGTGTACTGCTCCAGCGGCGAGGCTTTCTCGCTGCGCTCGCTGCCGCCCTCCTCGTTTTCTGCCGGGCTCTCGGCCTTGGCCGGTTCGTTCTGGTCGCTCTTGCGAATACCGTGGGCGATGAAGTTCACCACGTCCAGGCGGGTCACGCCCTGCTGGTGCAGGTAGTACACGGCGTGCGAATCCTTCTCGCCAAAAATGGCCACCAGCACGTTCGCGCCGGTGACTTCCTTCTTGCCGTTGCCAGTGGACTGCACGTGCATGATGGCGCGTTGGATGACGCGCTGAAAACCCAGCGTGGGCTGGGTGTCCACCTCGTCGCTGCCGCCGATCTGCGGCGTGTTGTCCTTGATGAAGTTGATCAGCGAGGCCCGCAGATCGTCCAGATTGGCCGAGCAGGCCCGCAGCACCTCGGCGGCGCTGGGGTTGTCCAGAAGCGCCAGGAGCAGGTGCTCGACCGTAATAAATTCGTGGCGTTGCTGTCTGGCTTCCACGAATGCCATGTGCAAGCTCACTTCCAGTTCTTGTGCAATCATTTTGCGTACTCCTTTGCGCTTGCGGATGGAATCAAAGCCTTTATGGGCTCAATGGTTGAGAACCATATAGGGCCGGTGAAGTTTCATTCAACTGGTTCACTCACCGCCTGTAGCGGATGCCCTGCGTGCTGGGCGGCGGCCAGTACCTGCTCGACCTTGGTCGTGGCAACGTCACGGGAATACACGCCGCAGATGCCACGGCCATCGAGGTGAATTTTCAGCATGATGCGGGTTGCCTCCTCTCGATCCTTGCCGAACAACTCCTGCAAAACGATGATGACGAACTCCATTGGCGTGAAATCATCGTTGAGCATGACCACCTGGTACATGGGCGGTGGCAGCAGTTTGTGCGTCAAGCGCTCCAGCACCACCGAATCGCCATCTTCCCGGGCGGGGAAGAATTCCGGCTTCTTCGGGGTAAAGGGGGGGTTACGGGTTGCCATAGGAATTCATTCTAGCCAGCGGCCCACAGGGGCAAGCCAGCGGTAAGAGGGGAAAAAATCAGGTTTAACCAGCAAAAACATTGAAAATCCTGCTTGCTAGGGATGCTCTGCACGCATCACGCAGCCAAGTGGGCGCTGCGGATCGGGATGGGCTGCAAGGCGCAAACCGCAGCCATAGCGGTGCTATGGCGAGGATTTGCAACGCTGCAGACCGCCCGATGCCGCAGAGGCCCACGGCGCGATGATTCGTGCAGAGCATCCCTACCGCCACACCAGTTCGCACCCCTGGCTCCCTGCGCTGGCCCGCCAGTCCGCCAGGGCAGCATCGCTGGGGTAGAACATATGCCGGGCGCCAAAGTCCAGCTCCACTTCGGCAGCTTCGTCCTCGGCCCGGCAGCACAGGGTCAGGCGCAGGCGCAGGCCATGCGCGGTTTCCATGCCATCGTCGCCCAGCATGGTCTGCGCCGGGTAGGTTCGCAGCAGACGGGCCAGGTCCGGCAGCGCCGTACCGGCCTGCACTTGCAGATAACGGGCAAAGCGGCAGCGGGCGTCGGCCAGACTCCAGACCTGGGTGGCCTTGATGCGCAGCCCGCCGCTGAAATGGTCGTGCTGCACCCGGCCTTGCAGGATGACGAACTCGTCGTCCTTCAATAAATCCCGGGCGCCCGTCCACGTCGCCTCATCGACCGAGGCTTCCAGCGTTGCACTTTTGTCGTCCAGCCGGAACAGGCACAGCTTGCCGCGCTGGCCGTTGATGACGCGCAGGTCGCTGACGATACCGGCCAGCAATTGCGGCTCCCGGCTGTCGGCCAGCTCGTCCAGCGGCGTGCGGATGAAACGGCGCACCTCGCCTTCGACCTCATCGAACAAATGGCCGGAAAGGTAGAAGCCGATGGCGGTTTTCTCCTGAAGCAAGCGCTCTTTCACGCCCCAGGGCACGGTGTCGGGCAAGTCCGGCGCCTGGTTGCTGGCCCCCTGGGCATCGTCGCCCATCATGTCGAACAGGCCGCCCTGGTTGGCATTGCTCCACTGCGCATTGGCAAACTCGAAAGCCGCATCCACGGCAGCCATCAGCGCCGCGCGGTTGCGTTCGATGCCGTCAAAGGCGCCGGCCTTGATCAGCGCCTCCAGCGTGCGCTTGTTCAATTTGCTGCGGTCTACGCGGGTACAGAAATCCCACAGGCTTTTGAACGGCCCCTGTACGTGGCCTTGCGGCCCGACACCCTGGCCCTGGCGGGCAGCAACGATGGCCTCGATCGCCGCCTGCCCGGTGCCCTTGATGGCCCCCAGGCCGTAGCGGATGACCTTGTCCGTCACCGGTTCGAAGCGGTAATGGCCCCGGTTCACGTCCGGCGGCTCGAAGGTCAGCCCCATCTTCAGCGCATCTTCGTGCAGCACCTTGAGCTTGTCGGTGTTGTCCATTTCCACGGTCATGTTGCCGCAGAAGAACTCCGCCGTGTAATGCACCTTCAGCCAGGCCGTGTGGTAGGCCAGCAGGGAATACGCGGCCGCGTGCGACTTGTTGAAACCGTAACCGGCGAACTTCTCCATCAGGTCGAACACCTCGTCGGCCTTCTCCTGGCTGATGCCCTGCTTGGCCGCGCCCTCGCGGAAGATCAGGCGATGCTTGGCCATTTCTTCCGGCTTTTTCTTGCCCATGGCGCGGCGCAGCAAGTCCGCACCACCCAGGCTGTAGCCGCCCAGCACCTGGGCGGTCTGCATCACCTGCTCCTGGTAGACCATGATGCCGTAGGTCTCGGCCAGCACTTTTTCCACCAGGGGGTGGGGGTACTCGATGACTTCGGTGCCGTGCTTGCGGGCCACGAAGGAGGGAATCAGATCCATCGGCCCGGGACGGTACAAGGCGTTCAGGGCGATCAGGTCTTCCAGGCGGCTGGGCTTGGCCTCTTTGAGCATTCCCTGCATACCGCGCGATTCAAACTGGAATACCGCTTCGGTCTTGCCCTCCTGGAACAACTGGTAGGTCGGCCAATCGTCCAGCGGAATGTCCTCGAACTTGAAGTGTTCCTGGCCTTTGTGCCGTTTCTGGATGAACTCGCGGGCAATTTCCAGAATCGTCAGCGTTGCCAGGCCCAGAAAGTCGAACTTCACCAGTCCGATCTGCTCCACGTCGTCCTTGTCGAACATGGACACCGCCGATTCGCTGCCCGGCTGCTGGTACAGCGGGCAAAAGTCGGTGAGCTTGCCCGGTGCGATCACCACGCCGCCGGCGTGCATACCGATGTTGCGTGTCATGCCCTCCAGCTTCTGCGCCATTTCGATGAGGTTTTTCACGTCCTCCTCTTTGGCCAGGCGCTCGGCCAGAATCGGTTCGGCCTCCAGGGCATAGGTGTATTTGTCGCCTTCCTTGGGCGGATTGGGCGGATAGCGCAGCGTGACGTGCAGCCCCGGCTTGTTCGGGATGAGCTTGGAGATGCCGTCACAAAAGCCATAGCTCATGTCCATCACTCGCCCCACATCGCGAATCACCGCCCGCGCTGCCATGGTGCCGAAGGTGGCGATCTGGCTGACGGCATTGCGCCCGTAACGCTCCTTGACGTACTCGATCACCCGGTCACGATTGGCCTGGCAGAAATCCACGTCGAAGTCGGGCATGGAGACGCGTTCCGGGTTCAGAAAGCGCTCGAACAGCAGGTTGTAGTGAATCGGGTCGAGGTCGGTAATCTTCAGTACGTAGGCCACCAGCGAACCGGCACCCGAACCGCGCCCCGGCCCCACCGGACAGCCGTTGTTCTTGGCCCAGTTGATAAAGTCCGCCACGATCAGGAAGTAGCCGGGAAAGCCCATCTTCAAAATGATGCCCAGCTCGAATTCCAGGCGCTCCAGATACTTGGGGCGCTGCGCATCACGCGTGGCTACGTCAGGGTAGATCTGCGCCAGACGCTGCTCCAATCCTTGCAAGGATTCGTGGCGGAAGAACTCCTCGGTCGTCATCCCCTCGGGCACGGGGAAATCAGGCAGGAAGTTTTTCCCCAGCACAAGACTGACGCTACAGCGGCGGGCAATTTCCACCGTATTGGCCAAGGCCGACGGCACATCGGCAAACAACGCCTGCATTTGCGCCGCCGTTTTAAAGTATTGCTCAGGCGTGAAGCGGCGCTGGCGCTTGCGGCTGGCCAACACCTCGCCTTCGGCAATGCACACCCGGGCCTCATGGGCCTGGAAATCATCGGGCCGCAAGAACTGAATGGGCTGGGTTGCCACCACCGGCAACTGCAAACGCGCCGCCAACTCCACCGTTTGGGCCACCAGGCTCTCATCCTCGTTACGCCCGGCCCGTTGCAGCTCCAGGTAAAAACGGTGCGGAAAAATCTGCGCCAACTGCAACGCCTGCTGCGCTGCGGCATCCTTATCCCCCCGAAGCAACGCCTGCCCAATCCCCCCGGCATTGGCCCCGGACAGGATGATCAATCCATCGTTGAGTTCTTCCAGCCAGGCCCAATCGACCTGTGCCTGCGTCTGGGTCTTGCCCAGGGGCTGGGTCCAGGCGCGGGCCAATATCTCGGAAAGATTCAAATACCCTTGGCGGTTCTGCACCAAGGCCAGCAAGCGGGTTTCCTCTTCTTCGCCCCGGCCCTGCATCAGCAATTCGGCGCCCAGCAAGGGCTTGACCCCTTTGCTTCGGGCACTTTTATAAAACTTCAAGCCGCCAAAGAGATTGTTGAGGTCGGAAATCGCCAACGCAGGCTGACCATCAGCACTGGCAGCTTTTAAGACATCGTCAATACGGCAGGTTCCGTCGACGACGGAAAACTCAGTGTGCAAGCGCAGATGAACAAACATAGGGCAGCGATTGTAGAAAGTCTGGTCAAAGCCAACCGGCCAGCCGCCCGAAAGCACCCGAAATCTCTGACCAGCGCCTCACTGATAGGCCGCTACAATGCGGGGCGCCTGTCCGTCCTGCCTGACTGCGCGTGTCTTCCCGATTGACTTGAAAGCTGCGACACCATGCTGCGTTTTTTACGCCCCGCCCTTCTTATGACATTGGCTACTGGTCTGCTGGCTGGCTGCTCCACCGTAGAGGAGGATAAAACCGCCAACTGGACGCCAGAGCGCATTTATGCCGAAGCACGCGATGAAGCCAACGGTGGCGGCTACGAAAAAGCGGTTCCCTTGTTCGAAAAGCTGGAAGGCCGCGCAGCAGGCACGCCCTTGGCCCAGCAAGCCCAACTGGAAAAAGCCTACGCCCAATACAAATCGGGAGAAAAAGCACAAGCCGTTGCAACCCTTGACCGCTTCATGAAGCTGCACCCCAGCAGCCCAGCCTACGACTACGCGCTTTACCTCAAGGGCATCACCAATTTCAACGATAACCTGGGCCTGTTCGCTTGGCTGTCACGCCAGGATCTATCGGAGCGCGATCAAAAAGCTGCCAAAGAGTCCTACGAGTCCTTCTATGAACTCACGCAGCGCTTTCCTGGCTCGCGCTACGCACCTGACGCCCAGCAGCGCATGACCTACATCATCAACTCCTTGGCGCAATACGAGGTGCATGTAGCCCGCTACTACTACCAGCGCGGCGCATACGTTGCCGCTGTAGCCCGCGCTCAAACCGCATTGTCCGACTACCAAGGCGTCCCGGCGAGCCAAGAAGCCCTGCAGATTCTGGTCAAGTCCTATGACAAACTGGGCATGACCGACTTGCGTGACGACACCCTGCGCGTATTGGAAGCCAACTTTCCTGGCGATAACAAAGACACTCCACTAACAAAAGCCAAGAATCCCTGGTGGAAACTCTGGTAAGTGCTTGTACGCTCGCCACCCACTCTATGGTGTGATTGCTGCGCAGGTCAACACACAAGACCGACGTCCCCCCGTTTTCAGTAGCACTTGGCTTTGGAGTCCGGGGTGAATCGCTCCTGGTAGGGGTACAAGCCATTAGCCGCAAAGGCGCATGCCTATTGAGTTTCAGAGGAAGCCGGGGGTATAAGTGATCAAAATTATAGGAGCACGCGGCCGTATACCCCCACCTATACCCCCACTCCAGCGTGGCTGGCGGTGGACTTCCATGGACTACCCTGGACAGCAACCTGTTGATTTTACAAAGAAAAAGGGTGTCAACTGAACTTCAGTGGACACCCTTGGACGTTATGGTGGTGGAGCTGGCGGGAATTGAACCCGCGTCCGCAAGCCTTTGCCGGGCAGATCTACATGTTTAGTGCTCTGTTTTAAATCTTACCGCTTACATCACGCAGGCACACGTTGCGTAAGCAGCCAGCTTCCTTGGATCTCGCCAGCTACCAAGAAGCCCGGTAGCCAGCCAGCTGATGTGAATTCCCTTGCAGCCTGGAGGTATTGCTACCCCCTTGCCCAGCCCACCAGCGTGCTGTTGCAAGGCTCACCGGATTTAAGCGGCGAGTGCGAAACGTTCGTCGTTTGCAGTTACTTTTGTGAATGGAGATTTACGAGCGTCACTCAAGCTCGACATGCACCACTCCGATCCCGAACCCACGTCGAAACCAGGGCAGCCCCTTGCTAGCGATTCTAATCCAAAGCCAATACTTTTACCAACTCCTGGGGGAAACGAATCACTGCATCTGGTTGCCAATGGTGGGCATCTTCCGCCCCACCCAAGTACCCATAGTTGGCCGCAATTGCGCCCATTCCAGCGGCCCGGGCTGCTTGAATGTCCCGCTCATCGTCTCCAACATAGACACAACGTTCTGGTGCAACTCCTAATTGCTGCGCCGCCGCCAGTAGCGGAGCAGGGTGAGGCTTGGTGTAGGCCGTGCTGTCACCGCAGACCAAGGCCTGAGCCGCAGACAACACTGGACAGGTATGCACAATAGGGTTGGCAAACCGCTTGATCTTATTAGTGACAATCCCCCAGGAGCAATTTTTTTGCCGCAGAACCTGCAAAAGCGCCGGAATTTGAGGAAATACCATGGAATGTTGTCCCATGCACGCTTCATACGCTTGAAAAAATTCCTCCTTCAAGAGCTCAAAATCTGGCTGTGTTTCACTAACTCCCAAAGCCAGACGCAGCATACCGCGTGCGCCTGTTCCAACAAAGGGACGGTAATGTGCCAATGGCAAACTATCTAAACCACGCTGCACCCGCAAGAAATTGGCAGCAGCAGCCAAATCCGGGGCACTGTCAAGCAGCGTACCATCCAGATCGAAAAGTACCGTGGTAATACCAGAAAAGAACTGACTCATGCCATTGGGCGGCGTGCAGCCAATAGATAGTTCACGCTGCAGTCATTACTCAGCCAATAACGCCCCGTTGCTGGATTGTGCTGCAAACCCGAACTAGCTTGCACACTCAGGCCAGCTTCCCTACAAAATCTGGACAATTCACTCGGGCGTAAGAATTTCTCATATTCATGGGTACCGGCGGGCAACATTTTCAAAACATATTCGGCAGCCACAATCGCCAAACCAAAAGCTTTGAAGTTACGATTCAGCGTAGAAAAAAATACCCAGCCACCGGGTCTGACCAAATCTGCACACGCTTGAACAATGGATGCCGGATCGGGCACATGTTCGAGCATTTCCATGCAGGTTACGACATCGAAGCTGGCCGGCTGCTCTGTCGCCAAAGCTTCAGCGGCAATCTCCCGATAGGTGATATTAGGGGTTGCCAGCTCCAAGGCATGCAGTTGTGCGACCCGCAAGGACTTGCCGGCAAGATCAATTCCTAGAACTTCAGCGGCACCTTGCCGCGCCATGGCGTCGGCCAAAATACCGCCACCACAACCGACATCCAGAATTTTTTTGCTTTGCAACCCGCCTGCAATGCGCTCAATCCAGCCAAGGCGTAAAGGATTCATCTGATGCAACGGCTTAAATTCGCTATCAGGATCCCACCAGTGGTGGGCCAACGCGGAAAACTTCTCCAATTCGGAGGGATCAACATTGACAGGCACATGCATGGCTGAATTTCTCGAAAGATAATTAAAATACGATAAAAAAAGCCCCGTCACCGGGGCTTTTTCGCTGTGAAACCAAGAATTACTTGGCAGTGCCAACCACTTCGATTTCTACGCGGCGGTTCTTCGCACGACCTTCCTTGGTCTTGTTGTCGGCCACAGGCTGGGCCTCGCCCTTGCCTTCGGTGTAGACGCGGCTCTTGTCAATGCCCTTGTTCACCAAGTAAGCCTTGACTGCTTCAGCGCGGCGCACCGACAGCTTCTGGTTGTAAGCGTCAGAACCAATGGAGTCGGTGTGACCGACGGCGATGATAACTTCCAGGTTGATGCCGCCAACTTTGCTGGCAACGTCGTCCAGCTTGGCTTTGCCTTCGGGCTTCAGAACAGCCTTGTCGAAATCAAAGAAAGCATCGGCAGCAAAAGTCACTTTGGACGCAGCGGCCACAGGGGCAACAGCCTTGGCGGGCTCTGCAGCCTTGGCAGGAGCAGCAGCTTGCAGGGCACCGTCACAACCAGCGGCTGCAGTAGCAGGCGTCCAGTTGGCATCACGCCAGCACAGCTCGTTGGTGCCGTTCTTCCACACCAGTTCGTTGGTGCCGTTTTTCCAGTTGTCGACAGACTGAGCGCCAGCAGCCGTAGCCAGGGCAGCACCAGCAAACAAAATCGCCACTTTGTTGAGTTTCTTCATGATTCTCCTCTTTGGGATAAAGCCGCTATTCGCGAAATTCGTGGACGTTATCAGTGACCACCACTGATGAACGCTGGTTGGAATTGTGCCACACCAAGTCAAAAAATACCGGCACCAATGAACAGCAGATCGTCAGCACCTGAACATTCTTATCAATGTGTGGCCGCACAGCAACAGTCCATTCCCTCTAGAATTAACCGTTTCGCTGTCACAGCATAACTAGAAGCCGCCCCATGACCCAGTTTGCCAAAGAAACCCTGCCCATCAGTCTGGAAGAGGAGATGCGCCGCAGCTACCTCGATTACGCCATGAGCGTGATTGTAGGGCGGGCTCTGCCGGATGCGCGTGATGGTTTGAAGCCTGTGCATCGGCGTGCCTTGTATGCCATGCACGAGCAGAACAACGACTGGAACCGGCCTTTTCGCAAAAGTGCCCGCATTGTCGGTGACGTCATGGGTAAGTACCACCCGCACGGCGACAGCGCCATCTACGACACCATCGTGCGCATGGCGCAGCCGTTTTCGCTGCGCCACATGCTGGTGGATGGGCAGGGCAACTTCGGTTCGGTCGATGGCGACAACGCGGCGGCGATGCGTTACACGGAAATCCGCCTGACCAAGATCGCCCACGAGATGCTGGCCGACATCGACAAGGAAACGGTCGATTTCATTCCCAACTACGACGGTTCGCTGCAAGAGCCTTCGGTGCTGCCCTCGCGCCTGCCGAATCTGCTGGTCAATGGCTCGGCCGGGATTGCCGTGGGGATGGCCACCAACATTCCGCCGCACAACCTGAACGAAGTGGTGGATGCCTGCCTGCACCTGCTGCACCACCCAGAGGCCAGCGTGGACGATTTGATGGAAATCGTGCCCGCACCGGACTTCCCCACCGCCGGGATCATCTACGGCATCAACGGCGTCAAGGAAGGCTACCGCACGGGCCGGGGCCGCGTGGTGATGCGGGCCAAGGTGCATTTCGAGGACATCGACCGGGGCCAGCGCCAGGCCATCATCGTCGATGAACTGCCCTACCAGGTGAACAAAAAGACCTTGCAGGAGCGCATGGCCGAGCTGGTGCACGAGAAAAAGCTCGACGGCATCAGCCATATCCAGGACGAGTCGGACAAGTCCGG
This sequence comes from Comamonas nitrativorans, assembly GCF_042654765.1. Lineage (NCBI taxonomy): Bacteria > Pseudomonadati > Pseudomonadota > Betaproteobacteria > Burkholderiales > Comamonadaceae > Comamonas > Comamonas nitrativorans. The sequence continues at coordinate 20,630 of NZ_JBHSEW010000010.1, forward strand.
GATGCGCCTGGTGATCGAACTGAAGCGCGGCGAAGTGCCCGAGGTGGTGCTGAACAACCTGTACAAGCAAACGCAACTGCAGGACACCTTCGGCATGAACATGGTGGCCCTGATCGACGGGCAGCCGCGCCTGTGCAATTTGAAGGATCTGATCTCGGTCTTTTTGCAGCACCGCCGCGAAGTGGTCACGCGCCGCACGGTGTTCGAGCTGCGCAAGGCCCGCGAGCGCGGCCACGTGCTGGAAGGTCTGGCCGTGGCACTGGCCAATATCGACGACTTCATCGCCATCATCCGCAACGCCCCGACGCCGCCGGTGGCCAAGGCCGAGCTGATGCAGCGCGGCTGGGACAGCCAGCTGGTGCGCCAGATGCTCACCCGTACCCGCGAAGATGGCGCCGTCGTGAGTGCCGACGATTACCGCCCCGAAGGGCTGGAACGCGAGTTCGGGATGCAGGACGATGGCCTGTACCGCCTGTCCGATACCCAGGCCCAGGAAATTTTGCAAATGCGCCTGCAGCGCCTGACCGGGCTGGAGCAGGACAAGATCGTGGCCGAATACAAGGACGTGATGGCCGTGATCGAAGACCTGCTGGACATCCTGGCCAGGCCCGAGCGCGTTTCCACCATCATCGGCGAGGAGCTGACCGCGCTGAAAACCGAATTCGGCCAGACCAAGCTGGGCGCCCGCCGTTCCACCATCGAACACAGTGCGCAAGACCTGTCCACCGAAGACCTGATCACGCCCACCGACATGGTGGTCACGCTTTCGCACACCGGCTACATCAAGAGCCAGCCCCTCTCCGAATACCGCGCCCAGAAACGCGGCGGGCGCGGCAAGCAGGCCACGGCGACGAAAGAGGACGACTGGATCGACCAGCTCTTCATCGCCAACACGCACGACTGGATTCTGTGCTTCTCCAACCGGGGGCGCCTGTACTGGCTCAAGGTCTGGGAAGTGCCCGCCGGTTCGCGCAACTCGCGCGGGCGGCCCATCGTGAACATGTTCCCGCTGCAAGAGGGCGAAAAGATCAACGTGGTGCTGCCGCTGACGGGCGAGATGCGCAACTTCCCCGAAGACCACTACGTTTTCATGGCCACCAGCATGGGCACGGTGAAGAAGACGGCGCTGTCCGAATTTTCCAACCCGCGCAAGGTGGGCATCATCGCCGTCGGCCTGGACGAAGGCGACTACCTGATCGGCGCGGCGCTGACCGACGGGCAGCACGATGTGATGCTGTTCAGCGACGGCGGCAAGGCCGTGCGCTTTGACGAAAACGACGTGCGCCCCATGGGCCGCAACGCCCGGGGCGTGCGCGGCATGAATATCGAAGACGGCCAAAGCGTGATCGCCCTGCTGGTGGCCGACGCCAGCGAGGATGCGCAGACCATTTCCGATGCCAACACCGATGCCGCTGGCGCCGAAGCCCAGGACAGCAATGCGCAAAGCGTGCTGACCGCCACCGAAAACGGCTATGGCAAACGCACCCATATCCGCGAATACACGCGCCACGGGCGCGGCACCAAGGGCATGATTGCCATCCAGCAGTCCGAGCGCAACGGCAAGGTCGTCGCCGCCACCCTGGTCGCCCCCGAGGATGAAATCATGCTGATCACCGACACCGGCGTGCTGGTGCGTACCCGCGTGGGGGAAATCCGCGAGATGGGCCGCGCCACCCAGGGCGTGACGCTGATCAACCTGGACGCAGGCGCCAAGCTCTCCGGCCTGCAGCGTATTGCGGAAAACGATGCAGAAAGCGGCCCCGACAGCGACGCTGAAGGCACGGCTGCCGAAGAGGGTGAAAACACCCCGCCAGCCGCCGAGTGATGCAGGATTTTCGATAGCTGCCAACGCTTGTCAGCACTAAGTTTTTACCACTTTTTTTATCCAAAAATGAACCGCCCTTTCAATTTTTCTGCCGGCCCGGCCGCCATTCCTGAAGAAGTCCTGCGGCAAGCCGCCGCCGAAATGCTCGACTGGCACGGCTGCGGCATGGGTGTGATGGAGATGAGCCACCGGGGCAAGGAGTTCATCAGCATCTACGAAGCGGCCGAGGCCGACGCCCGCGAGCTGCTGGCGATTCCCGCCCACTTCAAAATCCTGTTCATGCAGGGCGGCGGCATTGCCGAGAACGCCATCGTGCCGATGAACCTTTCGCGCGGCGGCGTGGTGGACTTTGTCGTCACCGGCAGCTGGAGCCAGAAATCCCTCAAGGAAGCGGCTAAATACGCCCAGCCCCATCTGGCCGCCACGGGCAAGGACAGCCACTTCACCCGCCCCGTCGCGCCCCGGGACTGGCAACTGTCCGACAAGCCGAGCTACGTCCACATTTGCAGCAACGAAACCATCGACGGCGTGGAGTTTCACGAACTGCCCGACCTCCAGGCTCTGGGCTGCGATGCGCCGCTGGTGATCGACTTTTCCTCGCACGTTGCCTCCCGCCCGGTGGACTGGAGCCGCGTCGGTCTGGCCTTTGGCGGGGCGCAGAAAAACATCGGCCCCGCAGGCGTCACCCTGGTGGTGGTGCGCGAAGACCTGCTGGGCCACGCCCTGCCGATCACGCCCAGCGCGTTCGACTTCAAGACCGTGGCCGAGAACAACTCCATGTTCAACACCCCGCCGACCTGGGGCATCTACATGGCGGGCCTGACCTTCCAGTGGCTCAAGCGCCAGCGCGAGGGCGAGCTGACCGGCATCGCCGCCATGGAGCAGCGCAACATCGCCAAGGCCAAGCTGTTCTACGACTACGTGGACGGCTCGCAGCTTTACGTCAATGCCATCGACCCGGCGTGGCGCTCGCGCATGAACATCCCCTTCCAGCTGCGCGATGCCAGCCGCAACGATGCCTTCCTGGCCGGGGCCAAGGCCGCCGGGCTGTTGCAGCTCAAGGGCCACAAGTCCGTGGGCGGCATGCGGGCCAGCATCTACAACGCGATGCCCATCGCCGGAGTGCAGGCGCTGATTGCCTATATGCAGGAGTTCGAGCGCACCGGCGCCTGAGGCACTGCCCTGCATTCTTTAAATAAAAGAGCTGCTACCGCAGGCAATACAACGATTTCAGCATCATTCATATCTGAAAACCTTATATATCCTGCGGAAACAGCTATTAAAAAAGAAAAGAGACCATGACCACCACCCCGCAAGCCAGCCCTGAACTGGCGCAATTGCGCGACCAGATCGACAGCCTCGACCACCAGCTGCTGCACCTGCTGAACCAACGCGCCCGCGTGGCCGAGCAGGTCGGCGAGGTGAAAAAGCGCGAAGGCTCCACCTTCTTCCGCCCCGACCGCGTGGCCCAGGTGATCGAGAAGATCAAAACCGCCAACCCCGGCCCGCTCAAGGGGGCGCACGTCGCCGCCATCTGGCGCGAAATCATGTCCGCCTGTCTGGCGCTGGAAGCGCCCCAGCGCGTGGCCGTGCTGGGGCCGGAGGGCACCTTTTGCGAGCAGGCAGCCATCGAATACTTCGGCGGCGCGGCCAACTTCATGTACTGCAACAGCTTCGAGGAAGTGTTCCACGCCACGGCGGCGGGCAGCGCCCAGTACGGCGTGGTCGGCATCGAGAACTCGACCGAAGGCGTGGTCACCCGCTCGCTGGACATGCTGCTGCACACGCCCTGCCACATCGTCGGCGAGGTCAGCCTGCTGGTGCGCCACAACCTGATGCGCAGCACCAACAGCCTGCAGGACATCGACGTGGTCGTGGCCCACCCGCAGGCGCTGGCGCAGTGCCAGGCGTGGCTGTCCAAGCACCTGCCCGATGCAGAACGCCGCCCGGTGGAAAGCAACGCCGAAGGCGCCCGCCTGGCCGCGCTGAACCCCGGCTGGGCCGCGATTGCGGGCGAACGGGCCGCGCAGCAGTTCGGCCTGCACATCGTCAGCCACGCAATTCAAGATCAGGCGTACAACCGCACGCGCTTTGCCATCATCTGCCTGCCACACACCCTGGCCACGCCCGAACCCTCGGGCAAGGACTACACCAGCCTCATCATCTCCGTGCCCAACCGCCCCGGCGCGGTACACGACCTGCTGGTGCCGCTGAAAAAGCACGGCGTCTCGATGACGCGCTTCGAATCGCGCCCGGCCCGCACTGGGCAGTGGGAGTATTACTTCTACATCGACATCGAAGGCCACCCCGCCCAGCCCCACGTGGCCCAGGCGCTGGCCGAGTTGCAGCAGTTGAGCGCCTTCTACAAGCAGCTGGGCACCTACCCGGCAGCGGCATAAGAACGTGTTTACGTTCTAAGAAAGAAGGAAAAGGACACGCGATGTTTGAACAACTGGGGCTGATCGGCTGCGGCCTGATGGGCGGGTCGTTTGCGCTGGCACTGAAAAAGGCGGGCCTTGTCAAGCGCGTGGTCGGCTACAGCAAATCGCCCACCACCACCGAACGCGCCCGGCAGATGGGCGTGATCGACGTGGAGGCGCCCTCGGCCCTGCTGGCCGTGGCCGGGGCCGACATCGTGCTGCTGGCCGTGCCGGTGGCCGCCACCGGGGCCACGCTGAAATCCATCAAACACCTGATCACGCCGCAGATGCTGGTGATGGACGTCGGCTCCACCAAGGCCGACGTGGTACAGGCCGCCCGCACCGCACTGGGCCAGCAACTGGGCAGCTTCGTGCCCGCCCACCCGATTACCGGCAAGGAGCTGGCCGGGGTGGAACACGCCGACGCCAACCTCTACCGGGGCGCCAAAGTGGTGCTGACCCCCACCGAGCGCACCCTGACCGCCCAATTGCACAGCGCCCAGCTGCTCTGGCTGGCCCTGGGCTGCGAAGTGACCACCATGAGCCCGCAGGCGCACGATGCAGCCTTTGCCGCCGTCAGTCACCTGCCGCACCTGCTGGCCTTTGCCATGATGCACAGCATCACCGGCCAGCTGCACGGCGAGGATTACCTGCAACTGGCCGGGCCGGGGTTCAAGGACTTCACGCGCATTGCCGCGGCCGATGCCCACATCTGGCGCGACATCCTGCACGCCAACCGCAGCGGCGTACTCGACCAGCTCCAGCACTACCGCCAGGCGCTGCAAGCCTTTGAAAGCGCCTTGCAAGCCAGCGATGCCAGCGCCCTGGAAACCATGATCGAGCATGCCAGCGCCGCCCGCGCCCAATGCTTTACCGCCCCGGCAGCCCCCGGCCTCCCCGCGTCTGCCGGGCTGCCCTCCCACGATTGACGGCATGTTCACCACCGAATTTCTCGACCTCCCCCATCTGGCCCGCGCTGGCGGCAGCGTGCAACTGCCCGGCTCCAAAAGCATTTCCAACCGCGTGCTGCTGCTGGCCGCCCTGAGCGCCGGCACCACCACCATCCACGACCTGCTCGACTCGGACGACACCCGCGTCATGCTGGATGCCCTGCACGCCCTGGGCTGCACCGTCACCCCGCGCCAGGTCACACCCGGCCAGCCGGTGCAGATCACCGGCATCGACGGCGCCTTGCCCAACAACGCCCGCGCCCAGCTCTTCCTGGGCAATGCCGGCACGGCCATGCGTCCGCTGACCGCCGCCCTGGCCATCCTGGGCGGCAGCTTCGAGATGACCGGCGTGCCGCGCATGTACGAGCGCCCCATCGGCGATCTGGTGGATGCGCTGCGCCAGTTGGGCTGCCAAATCGACTATCTGCGCGACGAAGGTTTTCCGCCGCTGCGCATCGGCCAGCCCGATTTCCGCCAACTGGGCAGTACGGGCGCTGCGCCCATCCAGGTGCGCGGCGATGTCTCCAGCCAGTTCCTGACCTCGCTGCTCATGGCCCTGCCCCTGCTGGCCAGTACGAGTCCGCAGGCCATCGCCATCGACGTGGTGGGCGAACTGATTTCCAAGCCCTACATCCACATCACGCTGGAATTGCTGGCGCGTTTCGGCATTCGCGTGGAAAACCACGGCTGGCAACGCTTCGTCATCCCGGCAGGCAGCCGCTACCAGTCGCCGGGCAGCATCCATGTGGAGGCGGATGCCTCTTCTGCCAGTTATTTCATAGCACTTGGCGCAATTGCAGCAAGTGCTGAAGGCCAAAATGGCATAAAAATCGAAGGCGTGGGCCTGGACTCCATCCAGGGCGACATCCGCTTCGTCGAAGCCGCCCGCGCCATGGGGGCCGAGATCACCGGCGGCCCCAACTGGCTGCACGTAGCGCGGGGCCGCTGGCCGCTGCGGGCCATCGACCTGGACTGCAACCACATCCCGGACGCCGCCATGACCCTGGCCGCCATGGCGCTGTACGCCGACGGCACCACCACCCTGCGCAACATTGCCAGCTGGCGCGTCAAGGAAACCGACCGCATCGCCGCCATGGCCGCCGAAGCCCGCAAGCTGGGCGCATTGGTGGAAGAAGGTGCCGGCTTCATCCGCATCACCCCGCCCGCCGCACCCGAAGATTGGCGTGCCGCCAGCATCCACACCTACGACGACCACCGCATCGCCATGTGCTTTTCGCTGGCCGCGTTCAATCCGGCGGGGCTGCCGGTGCGCATCCAGGACCCGAAGTGCGTCGCCAAAACCTTCCCCGATTATTTCGAGGCTCTGTTCGCCCTGGTGCAGCCCGGCGCCCCCGCGCCGGTGATCTGCATCGACGGCCCCACGGCCTCGGGCAAGGGCACCGTGGCAACCTTGGTGGCGCAGCGCCTGGGCTTTGCCCTGCTCGATTCCGGGGCGCTGTACCGCATCGCCGGTCTGGCCGCCAGCCGCGCCGGCATTGCGCTGCAAGCCGATCAGGCTGACCGGATCGCCGCCCTGATCGCCACGCTCCATATCGTGTTCGCCCCCGACCAGCGCGTGCTGCTGAACGGCGAGGACATCAGCCTGGCCATCCGCACCGAGGAAGCGGGCATGAACGCCTCGCGCGTCTCCGCCTTCCCGGCCGTGCGCCAGGCGCTGCTGCAATGGCAGCGCGATTTCCGCCGCCTGCCCGGCCTGGTGGCCGACGGGCGCGACATGGGCACCGTCATCTTCCCCGATGCGCCCCTGAAGGTTTTCCTGAGCGCCAGCGCCGAGTGCCGCGCCCAGCGGCGCTTTAAACAATTGATAGATAAAGGTCTTTCTGCTAATATGCACGACCTTTTGGCCGACTTGCAGGCTCGGGACGCCCGCGATACACAACGCAGCGCCTCCCCCCTGCAGCCTGCCGAAGATGCTTTGCACTGGGACAACAACGCCGAGCGCACGGTCGAACAGGCCGTACAACAGGTGCTTTCCTGGTGGCAACAGCGCCAGCCTTTTGCGGCAGAGGAATCTGCCGTTTAAAGCCCCCGCCCGCAGGGTGTCTGCCAGGTGCCACGGCACAGGCAGATGCTTGCGGTTTTTCACTTTCACCCCGCAGAAATCCTTCTGCAACCCGATCGCTGGCAGTCCTAAAAACGTGCAGCAATAGTGCTGCCGGAAACCTGCTTCCCAAGCGAACAAGGAAACACATGTCCGAATCTTTTGCCGCCCTGTTTGAAGAATCCCTGCAACGCACCGAAATGCGTCCTGGCGAAGTAATCACTGCCGAAGTGGTTGCCGTCGATCAAAACTTTGTGATCGTGGACGCTGGCCTCAAATCCGAAGCCTACGTGCCAATTGAAGAATTCAAGAACGACCAGGGCGAAATCGAAGTCCAAGTGGGCGACTTCGTATCCGTTGCCGTCGGCGTGATCGAAAACGGCTACGGCGACACCGTGCTGTCGCGCGACACCGCCAAGCGTCTGGCTTCCTGGCTGTCGCTGGAGCAGGCGCTGGAATCCGGCGAATTCGTCACCGGCACCACCAGCGGCCGCGTCAAGGGTGGCCTGACCGTGCTGGTCAACGGCATCCGCGCCTTCCTGCCCGGCTCGCTGATCGACACCCGTCCGGTCAAGGATCTGACCCCCTACGAAAACAAGACCCTGGAATTCAAGGTCATCAAGCTCGACCGCAAGCGCAACAACGTGGTGTTGAGCCGCCGCGCCGTGGTGGAAGCCTCCATGGGCGAAGAACGCGCCAAGCTGATGGAAACCCTGAAGGAAGGCGCCATCGTGCAGGGCGTGGTCAAGAACATCACCGAATACGGTGCCTTCGTCGACCTGGGCGGCATCGACGGCCTGCTGCACATCACCGACATGGCTTGGCGCCGTGTGCGTCACCCTTCCGAAGTGGTGACTGCCGGCCAGGAAATCACCGCCAAGATCCTGAAGTTCGACACCGACAAGAACCGCGTCTCGCTGGGTCTGAAGCAAATGGGCGACGACCCCTGGATGGGCGTGGGCCGCCGCTACCCCTCGGGCACCCGCCTGTTCGGCAAGGTCACCAACATCGCCGACTACGGTGCTTTCGTTGAGCTGGAACCCGGCATCGAAGGTCTGGTGCACGTCTCCGAAATGGACTGGACCAACAAGAACGTGGCCCCCAACAAGCTGGTCAGCCTGGGCGACGAAGTCGAAGTCATGGTGCTGGAAATCGACGAAGACAAGCGCCGCATCTCCCTGGGCATGAAGCAGTGCCGCGCCAACCCCTGGCAGGAATTTGCCCAGAACACCAAGCGCGGCGACCGCGTGAAGGGCCCGATCAAGTCGATCACCGACTTCGGCGTGTTCGTCGGCCTGGCTGCCGGCATCGACGGCCTGGTGCACCTGTCCGACCTGTCGTGGAACGAAACCGGCGAAGCCGCCGTGCGCAACTACAAGAAGGGCCAGGAAGTCGAAGCCATCGTGCTGGCCGTGGACGTGGAGCGCGAGCGCATCTCCCTGGGCATCAAGCAGCTTGACCAAGACCCCTTCACCACCTTCGTGACGGTGAACGACAAGGGTTCCATCGTGACCGGCAAGGTCAAGACCGTGGACGCCAAGGGCGCTGAAATCGAACTGGGCGAAGACATCCTGGGCTACCTGCGCGTCTCCGAAATCTCGCAAGACCGCGTGGAAGATGCCCGCAGCGTCCTGAAAGAAGGCGACGAAGTGACCGCCGTGGTGACCAACGTGGACCGCAAGAGCCGCAACATCCAACTGTCGATCAAGCAGAAGGATCACGTCGAGCAGCAGGAAGCCATGGCCAGCCTGTCGGCCCAGGCCTCCAAGGAAAACGCCGGTACCACCAGCCTGGGCGCCCTGCTGCGTGCCAAGCTGGACGCCGACAAGTAATCCAGGAACGAAAAGGCAAGCGCTGCATTTTCTTGCAGCCTTGTCCTGACAACAACGGGCGCCTTCACCAGCGCCCGTTGCCTATTGCGGCACTGCGTTACACGATGTTCGCGCAGTATCCACGCCGCCTTTTTGCAGTCTCTCATTCGTTCGTTTCCGTCCGCTTCCTGCCATGACCCGCTCTGACCTTGTTGAAGAACTTGCTGCCCTCCTGCCGTTTTTGATGCAACGCGATGCCGAGCAAGCCGTCAAGGCCTTGCAAGACGCCATCACCGATGCTCTGGTACGCGGCCAACGCATTGAAATCCGGGGTTTTGGCAGCTTTACCGTCCACCACCGCCCGGAACGTACCGGCCGCAACCCCCGCAGCGGCGAATCGGTGCAAGTGCCGGCCAAACGCCTGCCCCATTTCAAGCCGGGCAAGGCGCTGCGCGAAGCCGTGGACTTTCATCACGCAGCCTAAAATGCCCCCTTGTTCCAAGGAAGGGCTTGCGATGAAATACCTCGTATGGCTGCTCAAGGCAGCCATTTTTTTTACCCTGTTCGCCTTTGCCCTGAATAACCAGCACATCGCCGTCGTGCACTGGTTTTTCGGCCAGCAGTGGAGCGCCCCGCTGGTGCTGATCGTGCTGGCCGCCTTCTGTCTGGGGTTGGTCACGGGCATCCTGGTCATGCTGCCGCGCTGGTGGCAGGCCCGCCAGCAGGCCAACGCAGCGGCTACCACACCCGCGGCAACCGCGAACGAGGCCACCGCCTCTCCCTTACCCGTGCCCCTCCATGAACTTTGATCTGAGCTGGATTTTGCTGGGCCTGCCCCTGGCCTTTGTGCTGGGCTGGCTGGCTTCGCGCATGGACATGCGCCAGATGCGCCTGGAGAACCAGCAGGCGCCCAAGGCCTACTTCAAGGGCCTGAATTACCTGCTCAACGAACAGCAGGACAAGGCCATCGATGCCTTCATCGAGGCCATGCAGAACGACCCCGATACCGCCGAACTGCACTTTGCCCTGGGCAACCTGTTTCGCCGCCGGGGCGAATACAGCCGTGCCGTGCGCGTACACGAACACCTGCTGCAACGCGCCGACCTGAGCGATGCCGACCGTCAGCGGGCCCAGCACGGCCTGGCCCAGGATTACCTGAAAGCCGGCCTGCTCGACCGCGCGGAAGAAGCCCTGCGCCGCCTGGAAGCCACCCCCTACGAGGCCGATGCCCGCCTGGCGTTGCTCAGTATTTACGAACGCGCCCGCGACTGGCCCCAGGCGGCCGCCATCGTGCGCAAGCTGCAACAAAGCGGCCAAGGGGACTTCAGCCAACGCCTGTCGCATTACCTGTGCGAAGAAGCCGCCGCCCTGGCCCAGCAGGCGCAGCTAGGGCCGGCCTTGCAACTGCTGGAGCAGGCCTGCACCACCGCCCCCACGGCACCGCGCCCGTGGCTGGACAGGGCTCGGGTGCAGTTTCGCGATGGCGCCGCCGATGCGGCCTGGAGCAGCCTGACGACCCTGGCCGCGCAAGCCCCCCAGGGCCTGACGCTGGCGCTGCCCCTGCTGCTGGAGATTGCCGGCGCCACGGGCCGTGAAGGCCCGGCCATTGCACTGCTGCGCCAGCGCTACGCCCAGGCGCCTTCCCTGGATGTCGTGCTGGCCCTGGTGCAACTGGGCGCCGACCCCGACGGCCAGGACGGGCAGCGCTGCACGGCCGATGACTGCGTATGCAGCCAGGGCTGGCTGCTGCGCCACCTGGAAAAAGAACCATCGCTGACCATTGCCCACCAATGGCTGGCGACCCAAGGCGAGAAGGCCCCGCCCACCGCCGTGCTGCAAGCGCTGGAACACGCCAGCCGCCCCCTGATGCGCTACCGCTGCGCCGCCTGCGGCTTTGAAGCCCGCCAGCACTTCTGGCACTGCCCCGGCTGCCAAAGCTGGGACAGTTACCCGGCTCGGCACGTAGAGGAACTCTGATTTAGAACAAAAGCGCCTCAACCCCTTATACAGCAAGCGCTGACAGCTATTATTCTTGTTCCATTAGTAGAACCCGGCCGGGCGTGCGAAAATCGCCCCCCAATAGCTTTATTCGGGCTGCACTGCGCAGCCCTTGTTTTTCCCGCTCAAAAAATACAGGACACCACCATGGAAGCAGAACGCATCAACCACATCGGCAACACCCTCGAAGACCTGAGTGAGCGCACCCAGGACTTACGGAGGTATCTTTGACTACGATGCCAAGTTTGAACGCCTGCGCACCGTCAATGCCTCGCTAGAAGACCCCAGCATCTGGAACGACCCGAAAAAAGCCCAGGAACTGGGCAAGGAAAAAAAATCGCTGGATGCCGTCGTCCTGACGCTGGAAAAGCTCACCACCGAACTGGCCGACAACAGCGAGCTGTTCGAGATGAGCCGCGAGGAAGACGACGAGGCCGGCCTGCTCACCATCGAGGCGGAAACCGCCAAGCTCCAGCCCCTGATCGAGGAGCTGGAGTTTCGCCGCATGTTCAGCCAGGAAGCCGACCCGCTCAATTGCTACGTCGATATCCAGGCGGGCGCGGGCGGCACCGAAGCCTGCGACTGGGCCAGCATCCTGCTGCGCCAGTACCTGAAATACGCCGAACGCAAGGGCTTCAAGACCACCGTCGATGACGAAACCCCGGGCGACGTGGCCGGCATCAAAAGCGCCACCATCCACATCGAAGGCGAATACGCCTACGGCTTGCTGCGCACCGAAACCGGCGTACACCGCTTGGTGCGCAAGTCGCCCTTCGACAGCTCGGGCGGGCGCCACACCTCGTTCGCCTCGCTGTTCGTCTATCCCGAGATCGACGACTCCATCGAGATCAACATCAACCCCGCCGACGTGCGCACCGACACCTACCGCGCATCCGGCGCGGGCGGCCAGCACATCAACAAGACCGACTCGGCCGTGCGCCTGACGCACATCCCCACCGGCATCGTCGTGCAGTGCCAGGATGGCCGCAGCCAGCACAGCAACCGCGACGTGGCCTGGCAGCGCCTGCGCTCGCGCCTGTACGACTACGAAATGCGCAAGCGCATGGAAGAGCAGCAGAAGCTGGAGGACACCAAGACCGACGTGGGCTGGGGCCACCAGATCCGCAGCTATGTGCTGGACAACAGCCGCATCAAGGATTTGCGCACCAACGTCGAAGTCTCGGCCACCCAAAAAGTGCTGGACGGCGACCTGGACATCTTCATTGAAGCCTCGCTCAAGCAAGGCGTTTGAGAGAAGAACGAGACATGAAAACAGAACACACTCCCGCCGTCGTACAGCGCCTGGACTACACCGCCCCGGCCTTCTGGATCGAGACGGTGGAGCTGACCTTTGACCTGGACCCGGCCAAAACCCGGGTTCTGAACAAGATGCAGGTGCGCCGCAACCCGGACGTGCCGGCCCAGCCCCTGCGCCTGGACGGCGAAGAATTGAACCTGGCCCGCGTGCTGGTCAATGGCAACGGCACCAGCTTCAAGATGGATGGCGGCCAGCTGGTGCTGGAGAACCTGCCCGAAAGCCCCGAGCCGTTTGCGCTGGAAATCTTCACCACCTGCGCCCCGGTCAAGAACACCCAACTGTCCGGCCTGTACGTCAGCCAGGACACCTTTTTCACCCAGTGCGAAGCCCAGGGCTTTCGGCGCATCACCTATTTCCTGGACCGCCCGGACGTCATGGCCAGCTACAGCGTGCTGCTGCGGGCCGACAAGGCGCAGTACCCGGTGCTGCTGTCCAACGGCAACCTGGTGGAAAGCGGCGAACTTCCCGAGGGCCGCCACTTCGCCCGCTGGCACGATCCGCACAAAAAACCCAGCTATCTGTTCGCCCTGGTGGCCGGCAAGCTGGTCGCCCGCGAGCAGAAAATCACCAGCCGCGCGGGCAAGGAGCATCTGCTGCAAGTCTGGGTGCGCCCCGGCGACCTGGAAAAGACCGAACACGCCATGCGCTCGCTCATGCACGCCGTCGCCTGGGACGAGGCCCGCTTCGGCCTGAGCCTGGACCTGGAACGCTTCATGATCGTCGCCACCAGCGACTTCAACATGGGCGCGATGGAGAACAAGGGCCTGAACATCTTCAACACCAAGTACGTGCTGGCCAACCAGGCCACGGCCACCGACACCGACTTCGCCAACATCGAAAGCGTGGTCGGGCACGAATACTTCCACAACTGGACGGGCAACCGCATCACCTGCCGCGACTGGTTCCAGCTCTCCCTCAAAGAGGGGCTGACCGTGTTCCGCGACCAGGAGTTTTCCATGGACATGGCGGGCAGCGCCTCGGCCCGCGCCGTCAAGCGCATCGAGGACGTGCGCGTGCTGCGCACCGTGCAGTTCCCGGAAGACGCCGGCCCCATGGCCCACCCCGTGCGCCCGGACAGCTACGTCGAAATCAACAACTTCTACACCGTCACCATCTACGAAAAAGGCGCGGAAGTGGTGCGGATGCAGCACAACCTGGTCGGCCAGGACGGCTTTGCCCGGGGCATGAAGCTGTATTTCGAGCGCTTTGACGGTCAGGCCGTCACCTGCGACGACTTCGTCCAGGCGATGGCCGATGCCAACCCCGCCAGTCCGCTGGCCCAACACCTGGACGCCTTCAAACGCTGGTACAGCCAGGCCGGTACGCCCACCGTACACGCCAGCGGCGTGTTCGATGCCGCCGCGCAAACCTACACCCTGACCCTGCGCCAAAGCTGCCCGGCCACCCCGGGGCAAGGCGACAAACAGCCCTTCGTCATCCCCGTCACCCTGGGGCTGCTCGATGCCCAGGGCCGCGCCCTGCCCCTGCAACTGGACGGTGCCGACCTGGGCACCGAACACACCCTGGTGCTGCACGAGGCCGAGCAAGCGTGGACATTCACCGGCATCGCCAGCCAGCCCACCCCGTCGCTGCTGCGCGGCCTGAGCGCCCCCGTCCTCCTCGACTACCCGTTTACCGAAGCCGAACTGCTCACCCAGCTGGCCCACGACAGCGATGCTTTCAACCGCTGGGAAGCCGCCCAGCGCCTGACCCTGCGCATTGCTACCAATGCCATAGCTGCTACCGCTGGAGCAGCAACAGGAGCAGAGCAAAACACTGCCAATCTCTTGCCGGAGAGCGTGGTACATGCTCTCCAATCGATACTGGAACATCCGCAACTGGATGCCGCGTTCAAGGAGCTGGTACTGACCCTACCGTCCGAAAGCTACATCGCCGAGCAACTGGACAGCGTCGATCCCCAGCGCATCCACACCGTGCGCGAAGCCATGCGCCGACAACTGGCCCAGGCATTGCAGCCGCAGTGGCAGGCCGCCTACGAGGCCAACGCCCACACCGGCGCCTACCGGCCGGAACCCGTGGCCGCCGGCCGCCGCGCCCTGGCCGGGCTGGCGCTGAACATGCTGTGCCTGGCCGTTCAAGGCGACGGCGTCTGGGCCGGCAAGGCCTACCAGCGCGTCAAGGACGCCGGCAACATGACCGACAAGGCCAACGCCCTGCAAGCGCTCATCCACAGCAGCAGCCCCCTGGCCGCCAACGCCCTGGACTACTTCTACCGCCAGATGCGCCACGAGCCGCTGGTGCTGGACAAGTGGTTTGCCCTGCAAGCCGCCGCCCCGGACGTGCAAGGCAGCGCCCTGCCCGCCGTCAAGGCCCTGCTCAAGCATCCCGACTTCGTGCTGAAAAACCCCAACCGCGCCCGCAGCCTGGTCTTTACCTACTGCAATGCCAACCCCGGGGGCTTTCACCGCCAGGATGCCGCCGGCTACGTCTTCTGGGCCGACCAGGTGCTGGCGCTGGATGCCATCAACCCCCAGGTGGCCGCCCGCCTGGCCCGCGCCCTGGACCGCTGGAAAAAGCTCGCCGCCCCCTACCGCGAAGCCGCCCGCGAAGCCATTGCCCGCGTGGCCGCCAAGACCGACCTGTCCAACGACGTGCGCGAAGTCGTGGCACGGGCCTTGGGCGAGTGAAGCAGGATTGCTTTAAAAGATAGCTTTTTCCGCTTACCTACAAACGAATTTATCAATAAACAAGCGTCAAAACCTTGCAATGCAAGCGGAAGGCGCTTCTCTTTTATAGGAGTTTCCCCATGCCGCGCCGCGATAGCTTTACCCGTTACCTGGTGGAAAAACAACGGGTCGATGGCCGCATTCCCCCGCAACTGCGCCTGCTGCTGGAAGTGGTCGCCCGCGCCTGCAAGCGCATCAGCTTTGCCGTGAACAAGGGCGAACTGGGCGATGTCATGGGCACCGCCGGCAGCGAAAACGTGCAGGGCGAAGTGCAGAAAAAGCTGGACATCATCGCCAACGAAACCCTGATCGAAGCCAACGAATGGGGCGGCCACCTCGCGGCCATGGCCTCCGAGGAAATGGAAGGCATCTACGTCGTCCCCAACCGCTACCCCCAGGGCGAATACCTGCTCATGTTCGACCCGCTGGACGGCTCCAGCAACATCGACATCAACATGTCCATCGGCACCATCTTCAGCGTGCTGAAAAAGCCCGAAGGCCACCCCGGCGTGACCGAACAAGACTTCATGCAGCCCGGCACCCGGCAAGTGGCCGCCGGCTACTGCATCTACGGCCCGCAAACCACCCTGGTGCTGACCGTGGGCGACGGCGTGTCCATGTTCACCCTGGACCGCGAGCAAGGCTCCTTCATCCTGACCCAGGACAACGTGCGCATCCCCGAGGACACCAAGGAATTTGCCATCAACATGTCCAACATGCGCCACTGGGACGCCCCCGTCAAACGCTACATCGACGAATGCCTGGCCGGCGAAGACGGCCCGCGCGGCAAGAACTTCAACATGCGCTGGGTGGCCGCCATGGTCGCCGACGTCCACCGCATCCTGTGCCGTGGCGGCATCTTCATGTACCCCTGGGACAAACGCGAACCCGGCAAGCCCGGCAAGCTGCGCCTGATGTACGAAGCCAACCCCATGTCCTGGCTGGTCGAACAGGCCGGCGGCATGGCCACCAACGGCCGCGAACGCATCATGGAAGTGCAGCCCACCCAGCTGCACCAGCGCGTCAGCGTCGTCCTCGGCTCGAAAAACGAGGTCGAACGCGTCACCCGCTACCATCTGGAAGCCGATAAAAACCAGCTATAATCCCCGCTTTCGCCGGTGTAGCTCAGTCGGTAGAGCAGCTCATTCGTAATGAGAAGGTCGCGTGTTCGATTCATGTCTCCGGCACCAATAACAACCCCTGATTCGCAAGAGCCAGGGGTTTTTACTTTTCCGGGTCTGTCCATCCATTCGTAACCAAACGCCCCTTCCGGTTTGTTGTTGCCGTCCCGCGAAGGACGATTCAGCCAACACCCGGCAACGCGCCCTAGCAGTCTTTTATCGTACTGTCCAGCTCGGCTATTCACCTAACATATTGACAACAATGAAGATTTAGGATTGCGCAGGCAGCATGTGCTGCTTACCATGAATAGGAGATAGGAATGCTGAAAAAACTATTCGCGCTGTGCTTCGTGTTGTTCTCTACGTGGGCGTGGGCGGCGCTGGATGTCAACAAGGCCAGCGAGGCCGATCTCGTACAAATCAAGGGGATCGGCCCGGCAATCGCCAGCAATATTGTGGAAACCCGAAAGCAGGGCGCATTCAAGAATTGGGATGATTTGATCGCCCGCGTCAAGGGTGTCGGGGCCGGGAATGCCGACAAGTTCTCTCAGGGCGGACTGACCATCGATGGCAAGCCGTACAAAGCCGTTCCAGCACCGGCCACACCGGCAAAACAACAAAAAACCGTAGCAAAGACTGCTGGAGAAACCGCTCCCGGAGCGAAAAAATAGTCTAAATTTCCCGACTCTCGTCGGTTATCCTCTTGCCCGCAAGTCTGCGGGCTTTTTTTCGCCCTAAACTCTCCCCTCTTTCGCTTGCCTCTTCACTAAAACCCTTCATGCCTTTGATTTTGCTGATCATCCTGCCCTTTGTGGGCAGCCTGCTCGCAGCGGTGCTGCCGGCCAATGCCCGCAATACCGAATCGACACTGGCCGGCATCATCAGCCTGGCCTGCACCATCCAGGCAGCGTTGCTCTTTCCGCAGATTGCCGATGGTGCCGTGCTGCGCCAGGAAATCATCTGGCTGCCGGCCCTGGGCCTGAACTTCGTCGTGCGCATGGACGGCTTTGCCTGGATGTTCAGCATGTTGGTGCTGGGCATCGGCTCTCTGGTTGTCCTCTACGCTCGCTACTACATGTCCCCGGCCGACCCGGTGCCGCGCTTTTTTTCTTTCCTGCTGGCCTTCATGGGCGCGATGGTCGGGGTGGTGCTTTCCGGCAACGTCATCCAACTGGCCTTCTTCTGGGAACTGACCAGCCTGTTTTCCTTCCTGCTGATCGGCTATTGGCACCATCGGCGCGATGCCCGCCGGGGGGCACGGATGGCGCTGACCGTCACCGGCACCGGGGGTCTGTGCCTGCTGGCCGGGATGCTGATCCTGGGCTGGATGGTCGGCAGCTATGACCTGGATGTGATTTTGCAGGCGGGCGCCAGCCTGCACACCCATCCTTTCTACACACCGATGCTGGTGCTGGTGCTGCTGGGGGCACTGACCAAAAGCGCCCAGTTCCCGTTTCACTTCTGGCTGCCCCATGCGATGGCGGCGCCGACCCCGGTTTCCAGCTACCTGCATTCGGCCACCATGGTCAAGGCGGGGGTGTTCCTGCTGGCACGGTTCTGGCCCGTCCTCAGCGGTACGGACGAGTGGTTCTGGATCGTCAGCAGCGCGGGTGCCGCCACCTTGCTGCTGGGGGGATACCTGGCACTGTTCCAGAACGATCTCAAGGGGCTGCTGGCCTACTCCACCCTCTCCCACCTGGGGCTGATTACCTTGCTGCTGGGCCTGAACAGCCCATTGGCGGCCGTGGCAGCAGTGTTCCACATCATCAACCACGCGACCTTCAAAGCCTCGCTTTTCATGGCAGCGGGCATTCTGGACCACGAAAGCGGGACCCGCGATATCCAGCGGCTCTCGGGGCTGCGGCACATGATGCCCATCACCGCCACCCTGGCCTGCGTCGCCAGCGCAGCCATGGCCGGGGTGCCCTTGCTCAACGGCTTTTTATCCAAGGAAATGTTTTTTGCCGAAACGGTGTTCCTTGATGCTGCGCCATGGGTACGCATCGGCCTGCCGCTGGTCGCCACCCTGGCCGGCATGTTCAGCGTGGCGTATTCCCTGCGCTTTACCGTGGAGGTATTTTTTGGCCCTCCGGCCACCGACCTGCCGCGCAAGCCCCATGAACCGGCCCACTGGATGCGGGTGCCGGTCGAGCTGCTGGTGCTGATCTGCCTGATCGTCGGTATTTTTCCGGCCTGGGCGGTGGGCGACATTCTGCGCACCGCAGCGTATCCCGTGGTGGGTGGGGCGCTGCCCGAGTTCAGCCTGGCGATCTGGCACGGTATCAACACCCCCCTGATCATGAGCATCATTGCCCTGCTGGGCGGCATTGCCTTGTTCACTACGCTGCGCTGGTTGCGCGAGCGCTCCGTTCTGGGCCAGAAGGCCCCGGTGCTGCACCGCTTCAGCGGCAAACGCGCCTTTGAGAATCTGCTGGCCCGCGCCAGCCTGCTGGCCCGCAACCTGCGCCGCCTGCTCAATACCCAGCAGCTGCAATGGCAAATGCTCTGGCTGGTGCTGCTGGCTCTGGCCGCCGGTGCCCTGCCCTTGCTGCTGCGGGGGGTGCAGTTGGGCCAGCGCAACGACCTGCCTCTGTCCCCGGCCTTTGCCCTGCTGTGGGTGCTGGGCGGACTGTGTGCGCTGGGGGCCGCCTGGAAGGCAAAATTCCACCGCATGGCCGCCCTGATCATGATGGGCGGTGCCGGTCTGGTGACCTGCATCACCTTCCTGTGGTTTTCGGCGCCCGACCTGGCCCTGACCCAGCTGGTGGTGGAAATCGTCACCACCATCCTGATCCTGCTGGGCCTGCGCTGGCTGCCACGCCGCGACCAGACCCTGGCCCCGGCAGCCACCTACCGCGCAGCCCTGCGGGCCCGCCACCGCCGCTTGCGCGACCTGCTGCTGGCCATCGCGGCCGGGGCAGGCTGTGCCTGGCTGGCCTTTGCCATGATGAGCCGCCCCTTTGCCCAGAGTACCTCCACCTTCTACCTGGAACGGGCACTGTCCGAGGGCGGCGGCACGAATGTGGTGAACGTGATGCTGGTCGATTTCCGGGGATTCGATACCTTTGGCGAAATCGTCGTATTGGGGGTCGTGGCGCTGACCATCTATGCCCTGCTGCGGCGCTTCCGCCCGGCCCGCGAAACCATGGATCTGCCCGAACAGCAGCGCTTTCTGGCTGGCGACTTGCAGACCGACCTGCTCAACCCGCGCAACGCCCAGGACACGGCCGTCGGGTATCTGATGGTGCCGGCCGTGCTGGTGCGCCTGCTGCTGCCGTTTGCCACCATGGTGGCCGTCTTCATCTTCCTGCGCGGGCACAACGAACCGGGGGGCGGCTTCGTCGCCGGTCTGGTGTTTTCCGTGGCGCTGCTGCTGCAATACATCGTCTCGGGCACGCAATGGGTCGAAGCCCACCTGCCCCTGTTCCCGCGCCGCTGGATCGGTGTGGGGTTGCTGCTGGCCATCGCCACCGGACTCGGTTCCGTCGCCGTCAGCTACCCCTTCATGACCAGCCACAGCTTCCACTGGACACTGCCCCTGCTGGGTGAAATCCATCTGGCCAGCGCGACATTCTTCGATATGGGCGTCTTTGCCCTCGTCGTGGGAGCCACCTTGCTGATCCTGACGGCCCTGGCCCACCAATCCGTGCGCTCGCACCGCTACCACGCACGGCTGCAGGAAGAACAAACCTCGCCGGAGAATTAACCCTATGGAAACCGTTTTAGCCCTGGCAATCGGCGTGCTGGCAGGCTCCGGCGTCTGGTTGCTGCTGCGTCCGCGCACCTTTCAGCTGGTCATTGGCCTGTCGCTGCTGTCGTATGCCGTGAACCTGTTTATTTTCAGCATGGGCCGCAAGGGCCTGGCCATTGCCAAGGAGCCGGTGCTGCGCCCTGGCGTCCCCGAGGACCTGCTCCATTACGCCGACCCCCTGCCCCAGGCCCTGGTGCTGACGGCCATCGTGATCGGCTTTGCGATGACGGCGCTGTTCCTGGTCGTGCTGCTGGCCTCGCGCGGCATGTCCGGCACCGACCACGTCGATGGCATCAAGGCGCGGGACGCCCAGGAGATGCCTTGATGCAGGGAATATGGCAATGGCTGGGCACCTGGATGCCCCACCTCATGCTGGCGCCCATCGTGCTGCCCATGGCCACGGCAGCGCTGATGCTGCTGCTCAACGAGGAACAGCAGCGCACCAAAACCATCCTCAGCACCGGCTCCATCGCCCTGGGGCTGGTGGTCGCCATTGCCCTGCTGCAATGGAGCGACCACAGCGCCGCCCCCAGCGTTTACCTGACCGGCAACTGGGCGGCGCCGTTCGGCATCGTGCTGGTACTCGACCGGCTCACGGCGCTGATGCTGGTGCTGACCAGCGCCATTGCCCTGGCCGTCAGCATCTTTGCCATGGCCCGCTGGTTCAAGGCCGGCGTGCATTTCTACGTACTGTTCCAGTTTCAACTGATGGGACTGGCCGGCGCGTTTCTGACCGGCGACCTGTTCAACCTGTTCGTCTTTTTCGAAATCATGCTGGCTGCCTCGTACGGCCTGCTGCTGCATGGTTCCGGACGCCTGCGGGTTCAGGCCGGACTGCACTATATCGCTATCAATCTGGCAGCATCCTCCCTTTTCCTGATCGGCGCATCGATGCTGTATGGCCTGACGGGAACGCTGAACATGGCCGACCTGGCGCAGCAAATTCCGCTGGTGACCGAGGCCGATCGCGCCCTGCTGCACACGGCCGCCGGGATTCTCGCCACCGCCTTCCTGATCAAGGCCGCCGTCTGGCCGGTGAATTTCTGGCTCGTGCCCGGCTACAGCGCCGCGACGGCGCCCGTCGCGGCCTTGTTCGCCCTGATGACCAAGGTGGGCGTCTACACGCTGCTGCGCCTGTGGACGCTGATGTTCTCCAGCGAAGCCGGGGCTTCGGCCCTGTTCGGCGGGCAGTGGCTGATCGCCGGGGGCATGGTGACCATGGTGTTCGGCAGCATCGGCATCTTCGCCGCCACGCGGCTGACCCATCTGGCCGGGTATGCGGCCATCGTCTCGTCCGGCACGCTGCTGGCTGCGGTCGGGTTCGGCCACCCCATGCTCACGGCCGGCCTGCTGTATTACCTGCCCAGCTCGACCCTGGCGGTGGCCTGCCTGTTCCTGCTGGCCGATGCCATTGACCGCTGGCGCAACCACGGCGCCAGCATGGTCGATCTGGACGACGAGGAAGCCCCCTTCCTCAGCCACGAGCTGATCGCGGCCGATCACACCAATCTGGACGACGAGGAACAGGCCCTGATCGGCCGCCCGATCCCTGCTGCGGCGGCATTTTTGGGCCTGGCCTTTTTGCTGTGTACCCTGGTGGTGGCCGGATTGCCGCCCTTGTCCGGGTTTCTCGGCAAATTCGCCATGCTCACCGCCCTGCTCTCCCCCCTGGGACTGGGCCACCCGCTGACCGCTGCGCCGCCACCGACGGCCTGGCTGCTGCTGGCGTTGCTGATCGGCTCCGGGCTGCTGGCCCTGATTGCCCTGACCCGTGCCGGTATCCGCCACTTCTGGGCGGCGCATGAGCGCACGGCCCCGGAAATCCGCCTCACCGAAGGCGTGGCCATTGCCGCCCTGATGGGTTTGAGCCTGGCGCTGACCTTGCACGCCCCCGGCGCCATGCGCTACACCGAGGCCACGGCGCAAAGCCTGCACAGCCCGCACACCTATATTCAGGCCGTGCTGCAGGCAGCGCCCGTCCCCAACCCGCCTGCCGCTTCGGGAACAGCACCATGATGCGCAAACTCCTGCCCGCCCCTTTGCTCTCGGTGGCCCTGTTCGTCCTCTGGCTGCTGCTCAACCACCGCTTCAGCCTGGGGCACATCGTCCTGGGCGCCTTGCTCGGCTGGAGCATTCCCCTGATAACGCGGGGACTGCGGCCCCTGCCCGTGCGGGTGCGCCATCCGATCACGATTCTGCGCCTGGCCTTGCGGGTGGTGCATGACACCACCGTCTCCAACCTGCATGTGGTGCGCTTCCTGCTGCTGCCGCGCTACCGCCGCCACCCGGCGGATTTCGTTGCCATTCCCCTGCAGCTGCGCGACCCCAACGGGTTGGCGGTGCTGGCCATGATCGTGTGCATCACCCCCGGTACCGCCTGGGCGGAAATCTCGCGCGACCGCAGCATGCTGATGCTGCATGTGCTGGAGGCCTACGACCACGCCGCCATTGCCCAGTATGTGAAAACCCACTACGAACGCCCCCTGATGGAGATTTTTGAATGACGGGCCTACTCTCCACCCCTCTGGACTTGGCGCTTCCCGCCGCCATTTTTATTCTGGTGCTGGCCATGCTGCTCACCTTGGTGCGCCTGCTGCGCGGCCCGACGGCGCAAGACCGGGTGCTGGCGCTGGACAGCATGTACCTGAACGGCATGTTGCTCATGCTGGTGCTGGCCATGCACTACCAGTCCAGCGTTTACTTTGAAGCCGCCCTGCTCATCGCCCTGTTCGGCTGCGTGGGCACCACGGCCATGGCCAAATTCCTGCTGCGCGGGGAGGTGATCGAATGAACGCTGCCGACCTGCCGCTGTGGCTGCAATGGCTGGTTGCCCTCCTGGCCCTGGCCGGGGCCTGCGTGGCCCTGCTCGGCTCCTGGGGCGTGGTGCGGCTGAAAACCTATTACGAGCGCGTTCACGCCCCGGCCATCATCGCCACCCTGGGCTGCTGGCTCATCATGTGGGCCAGCGTGGTGTTCTATTCCGCCACCGGGGATGGCCCGGCCTTCTACACCCTGCTGATCGCCGTGTTCATTGCCACGACGGTGCCGATCTCCACCATCTTCCTGATGCGGGCCGCGCTGTTTCGCGACCGCCTGGCCGGCCGGCCCGTGCCGCCCAGCATGAGCGGCAGCACCTCGGCATCCACCCAGCACGGGGCATCCGGCTCCTCTCTCTCCTGAAATGCTGCACGTCCTGGCCATCTGCACCGGCGCCTCCCTGGGGGCCCTGGCCCGCTGGCGTCTGGGACTGTGGCTGAGCCACCCGGGCCAGCTGCCCTGGGGCACGTTGGCCGCCAATGCCATCGGGGGCTACGTGATCGGGCTGGCGATTGCCGCCTTCGAGGCCCTGCCCCAGCTCGATCCGGCGTGGCGGCTGTTCCTGATTACCGGCCTGCTCGGCGGGCTGACCACCTTCTCCAGCTACAGCGCCGAAGTGTTTCAACTGCTGCACGCCGGCCGCTGGGCCATGGGCATGGTCTGGGCCGGCGCCCATCTGCTGTGTTCCCTGCTGCTGACCGCCGCCGGCTGGTATTGCGCCACGGCCGGGCTGCAACGTTTCGGCATGTAACCCTATAGATTCATGATTTCATAGCTGCTTGCGACTATGAAATAAGGATTTCAGCATTGTTTTACCTTAAAACTGTTTAAATACGTGCGGTAGCAGCACCTTATTTAATAGCTTCGGATGCTGATCGAATAAAAGCAAAAACCTTGGAAAGGCGCTTATGACTCCCCCCCTGTACGAACGCTCCCTCATGGAGGACCTGGCCCCCCTGGAAGGCCCGAACGCCACGCGCGACCTGACGGCCGACCCGACCGAGCCCGATTCCTACCGCCTGGCCTTTGCCGACCCCGAATTCATGGCCCGCCGCGAAACCCGGGGCATCCGCTTTCAACTGGAATTGCTCAAGCCCGATCTGGACCAGGAGGCCATGGGCATCTACCACACCGTGGTGGTCTACGGCAGCGCCCGCTTTGTCGATCAGGAAGAGGCCACCCGCGCCCTGGACAGCGCCCAGGCCAGCGGCGATGCCCAGGCCATCGCCCTGGCCCAGCGCGACATGCGCAACGCCCAGCGCTACGAAGCGGCCCGCCGCTTTGCCTACCTGGTGGCCGAATACAGCAAGCAGCACCCGACCAACCAGCGCGTTTACGTCTGCACCGGCGGCGGCCCCGGCATCATGGAAGCGGCCAACCGGGGCGCCTACGACGCCGGGGCACCGACCATCGGCCTGAACATCCTGCTGCCGCACGAGCAGCACGGCAACCGCTACATCAGCCCCGGCCTGAGCTTCAAGTTCCACTACTTTGCGCTGCGCAAGATGCACTTTCTCATCCGGGCCAAGGCGCTGGTGGCCTTCCCGGGCGGCTTTGGCACCATGGACGAATTGTTCGAGGTGCTGACCCTGGTGCAGACGACCAAGATCAAGCCGGTGCCCATCGTGCTGTACGACTCGCAGTTCTGGAAACGCCTGTTCAACTTCGACATGCTGGTCGAGGAAGGCGTCATCAGCGCCGAAGACCTGAAACTGTTCCAGTTTGCCGACACCCCCGAGCAGGCATGGCAGATCCTGAAGGACTTCTACCAGCTCAACGGCCGCACGGGTTAATCCGCGAAAGTATCGCGCCCCAGCAGCCACGGCAGGCGCGATGCGGCCCCCACCATCGCGCCCACGCCCCAGAACAGGGCCGACACCCCCAGCACCGCGCCCAGGCTGCCGAAGACCATCGGCATCATCACGCTGGAGGCATTGATGGCCATCATGCGCAGACCCAGCGCCTGGCCGTGGCGATGCTCCGGGGTGATCTGGTGGATCATGCTCATCACCATCGGCTGCACGCAGCCCAGCACCAGCCCCAGCAAGACGGAACACAGCCCCATGCTCCACGGCCCCGGCATCAGCGGATAGAGCATGAACAGCAGGCACGCGCCCAGCATGGCACACCACACCACCAGCCACTCGCGCAGGTGCCGGGCCACCACGGGCAGGATCAGTCGCACCACCATGGCGGCAATGGCAAAGCCGCCCAGAATGCTGCCGATCACCGAGGCCGACAGCCCCCGCTCATGCCCCAGGATGGGTACCACGAAAGTGTGTACGTCCCAGCACGAGGACAGCGCCCAGTTCATCAGCAGCAGGCGGCGAAACGCCTGGTCCTGCAGCAGATCCCAGGCCGCCGGGGCCTTGCCCGCCGCGACCGGCACCGGCGGCAGCTCCGGCACCGTCCGCACCCAGAACCAGGCGGCAATGGGCAGCAGCGCCAGCAGCAGGAAAGCGGCGCGAAAGCCCATCTCGCTGCCCGCCTGCCCGCCCGCGTGGTCGATCAGCAGACCGGCAAAAAACGGGCCGATAAAGTTGGAAATGGCCGGCCCCAGCGCCAGCCAGCTGAACACCTTGCGCAACTGCACCTGATCGTGGGCGCTGCGCCCGACGTGGCGTTGCAGCGCAATCAGCGCCGTGCCCGCCGCCCCGCCGCTGCACAGCGCCGCCACGCACAGGACGGGAAAGACCGGCCAGGCCACCGCCAGCCCCGCCCCCAGCGTGGCGACCACCACGCTCAGGGCCACCGGGCGCCGCAAGCCATGCCGATCGGCATAACGCCCCGCAGGCAGGGCCAGAAATACCTGAGTGAGCGCAAACAACGCCAGCAACACCCCCACCGCCGCCGCGCTGTAGCCTTGCGCCAGGGCCAGCAGCGGCGTAGCCATGCGCAGCCCGGTCATGCAGGCGTGGATGGAGATTTGCGCGGCAATCAGCCGGGGCAGGCCGCTGGCCATCATGCGGCCCCCGGCCCGGGCCTGGCAGCGCCCGCCCCGGTATCGGTGGCATCCCGCTCCATCGCAATGCCGATGCCGGTTTCGATTTGGGCTTCGCCCCCGGCATCCGCCGCAACAGGCAACGCCTGCACCTCATGCAGGCTGCGCTGGATGGCGCGGGTGCGCACGTCCACCTGCTCGAACTTGCGGGCAGCAGCATCCAGCGATTTGCGCGTGGCCTCGACCACGGCGCCGAACTTGGCAAACTCGGTCTTCACCTGCCCCAGCACGGCCCAGACCTGGGCCGAACGCTCCTCGATCGCCAGGGTGCGAAAACCCATTTGCAGGCTGTTGAGCATGGCCGCCAGATTGGCCGGGCCGGTCACGACCACGCGGTACTGCTGCTGCAAGGCTTCCACCAGCCCCGGGCGGCGCAGCACTTCGGCAAACAGGCTTTCGCTGGGCAGGTACATCAGGGCAAAGTCCGTCGTATGCGGCGGGGCCAGGTATTTGCCGGCGATTTTTCTGGACTCGGAGCGCACGCTGCTTTCCAGCGCCTGGCCGGCGGCCTGGATGGCAGTGCGGTCGCCCAGCTCCCAGGCATCCTGCAGGCGCTGGTAGTCCTCCACCGGGTATTTGGCATCGATGGGCAGCCACACCGGCTGCGTGCCCTGCCCGGGCAGGCGGATGGCGAACTCCACCAGCTCGTTGCTGCCCGGCACGGTCTTGACGTTGCGGGCGTACTGCTCGGGGGTCAGCACGCTGTCCAGAATCGCGCCCAGCTGCACCTCGCCCCAGGTGCCCCGGGTTTTCACGTTGGTCATCACCCGCTTCAGATCGCCCACGCTGGCGGCCAGGGTCTGCATCTCGCCCAGCCCTTTGTGGACTTGCTCCAACCGCTCGCTGACCAGGGCGAACGAGGCCCCCAGGCGCTGCTCCAGCGTGGCGTGCAGCTGCTCGTCCACCGTGCGGCGCATGTCTTCGAGCTTGGCGGCGTTGTCGCGCTGGATGGCGGCCAGCCGGTCATTGAGGGTGCTGCGCAGCTGCTCGGCCTGCTGCTCGCTGCTGTGCTGCTGGCGGTGCGCCTGCTCGGCCAGCGCCTGCTGGAGCAGGGCAAAGTGCTGCTGCAATTCCTGGCGGCTGGCCCGCGTTTCCTGGTGCGCCTGGGCCAGCCGGGCATCGACCAGCTTGCGCAGGCCATCGGCATGCAACTGCTGGTGCTGGCCCAGGCTTTGCCCCAGGCCGTGCAACTGCTGGGCCAGCGCCTGGGCCTGCCCCTCCTGGCGCAGCAGGGCGTGTTCCAGCGTGCGCCACGGCACCCCGGCCCGGCGCGAGCGCACGATGTGCAGCACCTGCACGGCCAGCACCAGCAGCAGGAGAAAAAGCAGCAGCCCTTGGAACCAGTTCATAACAAATAAAATAGCACTTCCCACTGATAGATAAACAATTTCAGATATATAAATTATTGAATATCTTATATATCAAGCGGTAACAGCTATTATTTTCTCATCTCCATCTTCGGGCAAAAGGCCAGAACCCTGGCCCCCACCCAGACACTGATGGCAGCACAAAAATATCCCGTGATGACATCCACGGGAAAGTGCGCCCCGACGCTGATGCGCGACAAGCCCACCCACAGCACGAACACCGCCAGGAACACCCGCCCCCAGCCCCGGCACCAGGGCCAGAAAACCAGGGCCACCAGCATGGCAAAAGTGGCGTGACCGCTGGGAAAGCTCAATGCAGACTCTGGCGCCACCAGCACATGGACCGACCCCGCCGGCAAGGCCGCCGCAGGCCGTGGCATGTGCAACCCCACTTTCAGCGCCGTGACCACACAGGCGGCCACCACATAGGCCACCAGCAGCAAGGTGACACACGCCACCACCGTATCGCGCCGCGGCAGCCACCGAACCGCCGCACAGGCAGGAACGAATCTGTAAGCAAGCAACAGCAGAAGCGCTGCCGCGACGATCCATACCAGATTCGCAAAATCGCCCAGGTGCGTGCCCAAGACCATGGCCTGATCGAGCCAGGGAAGGCGCACGCCATTGACCATGTAGAAAAGCTTGTGGTTCAGCGCAGACAGCCCGGACAGCACGCCTGTATTCATGGCTGTGCTCCCACGGCAAAACCCGGCGGCATTCGATACCGGCCGCCATCGGCAGGCGGCCGGGCTTCATGTCGATGGCAGCGCATGTCAGAACCGCTTGCGCGGCGAATCCATCGCAGGACCATGGAGCGTTTTCAAGCTGCCGGGGATGCGCTGCAACGCCTTACCCCAGCCACTTGCGGGCATTGCGCCACACCCGCATCCACGGGCTGGCCTGGCTTTTATCGCCGTCTGTCCAGCTCATCTGGATGTTGCGGAACACGCGCTCGGGGTGCGGCATCATGGCCGTGAAGCGCCCGTCGGCCGTGGTCACTGCCGTCAGACCGCCGGGGCTGCCGTTGGGGTTGAAGGGGTAGACCTCGGTCGGCTGGCCGTGGTTGTCCACATAGCGCATGGCCTGCACGACCTGATCGGCATGGCCACGGGCGGCAAAGTTGGCAAAGCCTTCGCCGTGCGAGACGACGATGGGCAGGCGGCTGCCCGCCATGCCTTGCAGGAAGATGCTGGGGCTGTCCAGCACCTCCACCATGCTCAGGCGAGCCTCGAAGCGGTGGCTCTGGTTCTGCGTGAAGCGCGGCCAGGCTTCGGCGCCGGGGATGATGTCGGCCAGCTCGGCAAACATCTGGCAACCGTTGCACACGCCCAGGGCAAAGGTGTCGCCCCGGCCAAAGAATTGCCGGAACTGCTCGGACAGGCGCTCGTTGAAGGTAATCGAACGCGCCCAGCCGATGCCTGCGCCCAGGGTGTCGCCGTAGCTGAAACCGCCGCAGGCGACGATGCCCGCCATGTCCTGCAAGTGGGCGCGGCCCGCTTGCAGGTCGCTCATGTGCACGTCCACGGCATCGAAGCCGGCAGCAGCAAAGGCAAAGCCCATTTCCACCTGGGAGTTCACGCCCTGCTCGCGCAGGATGGCGACGCGCGGCTTGGCGTTCAGGTTCAGGTAGGGCGCGGCCACATCGTCCTGCGGGTCGAAGCTCAAGTGAACGTGCATCCCGGGGTCGCTGGCCGCACCGGCGGCAGCATGTTCGCTGTCGGCGCAGGCCGGGTTGTCGCGCTGCTGGGCGATTTTCCAGCTCACGGCGTCCCAGACCTGGTGCAGGTTTTCCAGCGTCGCGCCAAAGACCTGCTTGGCATCGCGCCAGACTTGCAGCTCGCCCTTGCCCATGTCCACCGGGCTGGAGGCCGGGCGCGTCTTGCCGACGATGTGGCTGCACTGAATCAGACCGTGTTCGCGCAGCACCTGCATGACCTGGCTGCGGTCGGCGGTGCGGATTTGCAGCACCGCGCCCAGTTCTTCGTTGAACAGGGCACGCAAGGTCAGGTCTTCGCGGCGGCCTGCCACCTGCTGGCCCCAGTTCTTGCCTTCGCCGGAATCCATGCGGCCATCGGTGATGCCGTCGCCCTCCGTCACCAGCATGTCCACGTTCAGCGCCACGCCGACGTGGCCGGCAAAGGCCATTTCCGCCACGGTGGCCAGCAGGCCACCGTCGCCCCGGTCGTGGTAGGCCAGGATCAAGCCCTGCTGGCGCAAGGCGTTCACGGCATCCACCAGCGCCTTCAAATCCTCGGCATTGTCCAGGTCAGGCGTGGTGTTGCCGCTTTGGCCCAGCACCTGCCCCAGGATGGAACCACCCATGCGGTTCTGCCCCCGGCCCAGGTCGATCAGCACCAGGGAGCTGTCCGGCTCCTGCGCATCGAGCTGCGGCGTGAGCGTGCCGCGCACGTCGTCGATGGCGGCAAAGCCGGTGATGATCAGGCTGACCGGCGAGGTGACTTTTTTCAGCGCCCCGCCTTCGCTCCACTGGGTGCGCATCGAGAGGCTGTCCTTGCCCACGGGAATCGAAATGCCCAGCTGCGGGCACAGTTCCATGCCCACGGCCTTGACGGTGGCGTACAGGTCGGCGTCTTCTCCCGGTTCGCCGCAGGCGGCCATCCAGTTGGCCGAGAGCTTGACTTTCGACAGCTCGATCGGCGCGGCCAGCATGTTGGTGATCGCTTCGGCCACGGCCATGCGGCCCGAGGCCGGGGCATCGATGGCGGCCAGCGGCGTGCGCTCGCCCATCGCCATGGCCTCGCCCTTGAAGCCGGTGAAGTCTGCCAGGGTCACGGCCACGTCGGCCACGGGCACCTGCCAGGGGCCGACCATCTGGTCGCGGTGCGTCAGGCCGCCCACGGCGCGGTCGCCGATGGTGATGAGGAAGCGCTTGCTGGCCACCGTGGGGTGGGCCAGCACGTCGATCACGGCTTTTTCCAGCGCCACGCCGGTCAGGTCGATGGCGGGCAATGTGCGCTGCACGCTGGTGACGTCCTTGTGCATCTTGGGCGGCTTGCCCAGCAGCACGTCCATGGGCATATCGACGGGGAATTTCTGCTCGCCCTGCGCGACAGCCGTGTCTTCCAGCACCAGCTGACGCTGCTCGGTCGCCACGCCAATGACGGCAAAGGGGCAGCGCTCGCGCTCGCAAAAGGCCTGGAACTGCGCCAACGATTCCGGGGCAATCGCCAGCACGTAGCGCTCCTGGCTTTCGTTGCTCCAGATTTCCTTGGGCGCCAGGCCCGATTCTTCCAGCTGCACCGCCCGCAGGTCGAAGCGAGCACCGCGCCCGGCATCGTTGGTCAGCTCGGGGAAGGCGTTGGACAGGCCGCCCGCGCCCACGTCGTGAATCGCCAGAATGGGGTTGGCCGCGCCCTGCTGCCAGCAGTGGTTGATGACTTCCTGGGCACGGCGCTCGATCTCCGGGTTGCCGCGCTGCACGGAATCGAAGTCCAGCTCGGCTGCATTCGTGCCGGTGGCCATGGAGCTGGCCGCACCGCCACCCATGCCGATGCGCATCCCCGGCCCGCCCAGTTGAATCAGCAGCGTGCCTGCGGGAAATTCGATTTTCTTGGTCTGCTGCGCGTCGATCACGCCCAGACCGCCAGCGATCATGATGGGCTTGTGGTAGCCCCGGGTGATGTCGCCGACCTGCTGTTCGTACTCGCGGAAGTACCCCGTCAGGTTGGGGCGGCCAAACTCGTTGTTGAACGCCGCGCCGCCCAATGGCCCCTCAACCATGATCTGCAAGGGGCTGGCAATGTGGGCAGGCTTGCCCACCTCGCTGCCCCACAGCTTGGAAACCGTGAAGCCGGTCAGGCCCGCCTTGGGCTTGGAGCCCCGGCCCGTGGCCCCTTCGTCGCGGATTTCCCCGCCCGCACCGGTCGATGCGCCGGGGAAGGGCGAAATCGCCGTGGGGTGGTTGTGCGTTTCCACCTTCATCAGCACATGGTGCAGCGCTTTTTCTTTTTGATAGCTGGGTGCGCTTGCCTGGCTTGCCTTAGCGTCGTATTTGGCTATGAATCGCTCGACCTCATGGCCTTCCATGATGGAGGCGTTGTCCGCATACGCCACGATGGTGTGCTGGGGCGAGGTCTGCTCGGTGTGGCGAATCATGCCGAACAGCGATTTGTCCTGCGCCACGCCGTCGATGGTGAACTGGGCGTTGAAGATCTTGTGGCGGCAATGCTCGGAATTGGCCTGGGCGAACATCATCAGCTCCACGTCCGTGGGGTTGCGTTGCAGGCCGGTGAAGGCATTCACCAGGTAATCGATTTCATCGTCGGCCAGGGCCAGTCCCCAGGCCTTGTTGGCTTTTTCCAAAGCGGCGCGGCCACCGCCCAGCACATCGACAAACTCCATCGGAGCGGCTTGCAGGGTGCTGAAAAGCTGCTCGGCCTCGGCGCGGGTGGCAAACACCGATTCGGTCATGCGGTCGTGCAACAAGGCGGCAATCTGGTCACGCTGCGCGGCGGACAATTCCGTCTTGCCGCCCAGCAGGCCGCCTTTGACGGCAAGGCGGTATTCGGTCATGCGTTCCACCCGGAACACGTCCAGACCGCAGTTGCGGGCAATGTCCGTGGCCTTGGAAGCCCACGGCGAGATGGTGCCCAGGCGCGGGGTGACGACAAAGACCGCCCCCTCCTGCCCCGCATCCTGCGCAGGTTCGCCATAGGTCAGCAGCGCTTGCAGCCGCTCTTGCAAGGCACTATCCGGGGCCGTGGTACAGGCCACCAGATGCACAAAGCGGGCCGTAATACCGGTGATTTTGGGATGAATGGCGACCAGATCGGTCAGAAGCTGTTGGGCACGAAACGCGCTCAGGGCGTTCGCGCCCTCAAACTGTGTCAAATGCAAAGTCACAAGGCGGCCTATGGACAGAAGGGAAAGGCGGGGTGAAAACACCCCAGGGCCGGACGCAAAGCCCGGCCCTGGGGTGCAGCATTGGGGAAGTCCCGCATTTTACCGGGCTGGGGACAGGCCTGCGCCCTGCCCCTGTTTCTTGGCAGAGCATCCCTAGACGGTACGCTGGAACAAGAAGCTTTCAATCTCTGCCGCAGGCTTGGGGCGGCTGAAATAGTAGCCCTGCGCCTCGTCGCAACCCAGGGTTTGCAGGAAGTCCAGCTGGTCCCGGGTCTCGACACCTTCGGCGGTAATGCGCAGCCCCATGGCCTGGGCCATGCGCACGATGGCGTTGACCATGGCCTTGTCCGTCTCGCCTTTGTCCAGGTCACGAACAAAGGATTGGTCGATCTTGAGCTTGTAGCTGGGCAAACGCTTGAGCTGGGTCAGCGAGGCATAGCCCGTGCCAAAGTCGTCGATCGACAGGCGCACCCCCAGCTTTTGCAGTTGGGCCAGGGTTTGTTCCGCTGCCGGCACGTCGCTCATAGCGGCGCTTTCGGTCAGCTCCAGTTCAAAGCACTGCGGCGGCAGGTCGGCCTGTCGCAGCACATCGCGCACCAGATCGGGCAATTGGGGCTGGTGAAACTGCCGGGCCGACAAATTGACGGCCATGGTGATATGCAGCAGTCCTTTGCTGCGCCAGACTTTCAATTGCTGGGCCGCCGTCTCCAGCACCCACTGGCCAATCGGCAAGATCAGGCCGCTGCTTTCCGCCACCGGAATAAATTCCGCCGGGGACACCATACCCAACTCGGGGTGCTGCCAGCGCAGCAAGGCTTCCACCCCGACGACCTTGCTCGTAGTCGCATCCACCTGAGGCTGGTAGTGCAGGGACAACTGGTCGCGTTCCAGCGCTCGCCGCAGGGCATTCTCCAGTTCCAGCGCCCGCATCGACTGGGCCTGCATCTGCGAAGTGAAAAAACGGTAGGTATTGCGCCCTTCCTGCTTGGCGCCATACATCGCCATATCGGCGGACTGCACCAGGGCATCGAAATCCCGTCCATCCTGGGGATACAGGGCCACCCCGACCGAACAGCCCAGGGTCAATTCATGCTGGCCGATATGAAATGGCTGGTCGAACGCCTGGGCGACCTTCCCGGCGACCCGCTGGGCACCCCGGGCATTGGCCCGCGGCAGCAGCAGAACAAATTCGTCACCGCCCAAACGGGCCACCGTGTCGTATTCTCGCACCGTCTGGCGCAAGCGCTGGGCAATCCGCGCCAGCAGGTTGTCGCCGACCTTGTGCCCCAGCGAGTCATTCACATGCTTGAAATGATCCAGGTCCAGAAACAATACCGCCAGCGGCGTATGTTGCATCTGGGCGCTGGCAATGGCCTGCTGGCTGCGTTCGGCCAGCAAGGTTCGGTTCGGCAGCCCCGTCAGAACATCGTAATGTGCCAACCGGTAGATGCGCTCCTGATCGTATTTACGCTCCTGGATTTCCTTGTCCAGGTCCTTGGCCGTTGTCACCAGCGCATGGGTACGCTCCGACACAACCCGCTCCAGCTCCGCGTGGGCCTCCCGCAAAGCCTCCTGCGCCTGCCGGCGTTCGGTGATGTCCATCAGAATCCACACGGCACTGCCATCCTGCAGGGCCTTGCTGCGCACTTCGCAGATCAGAGGCCCGCCATCCTTGCGGCGCAGGGCCATTTCAGCGGCAAACACCTCCCCTGCGGCCAGCACAGGCACACAACGGGCACGTTGCGCCAGCCATTGCTCATCGTCGGCAAACCAGGTACGCGACGAACGGCCTTGCAGTTCCCCGGCGTCATAACCGAGCATCAACTCCACATGCCGGTTGCAGCGTACAACTGTATGGTCCCGCAGATACGCCACACCCACCATCGCGTGATCCAGCAAAACCTGGGTCTGCAACTGGATCGCATCCAGCTGTGAACGCATATGGATGTGGGCATCGACATCGTCCAGCGTCCAGATGGAGCCCTCCGACGGCTCGGCCGGATTGATCAATCGCCCCGTCAGGCTGGCCCAGAACAGACCGCCATCGCTTTTGCGCATCTGGCGCACGCTACGAAACGTCCCGCCCTGCGCCAAGTCGGCAAAGGCATCACGCCCCAGAGCCCGGAAAGCCTCCCGGGACGGATGCAGCGCATAGCTGGCTTGGCCCACAATGGCTTGCGCATCGTCATACCCAAAAATTTGTGCAAAACGGTCGTTGCAGCGCAGCACCGCCCTTTTCTGAATGAAGGCAACACCAATATCGGTACTTTGCAGCAGCGTTTGCTGCTCCCGCAATGTCCTGGCCAAAGCGACCGCAACCTCCATCTCCGAGGTCAGGGGTTCAGCCGTGAGTTCTCCATCAGTCATGCGCAAGCCTGGATTCCAGCACTATTTTTCTACAAACGTAAAATAGTGTCACAAATTGTTCAACCAGGCTAGTTGACTTAAAACAAACACGGTAGCGTACTAAGGATTTTACAGAAACCGGGCCTAGAGCCCGTTTAGGTTCTCAGCCACTGGCTGCGACATGGGCCGAATGCTGATGCCCGCCTGGCACAACAAGCTGCCGCAACACAACCGCATCCACTTGTGCAAAGGAAAGCACGACGCCACCGCGGCGCTGGATAAAGGCCTGGGCAGCAGCCTGCTCGGCAAACGCAGGCAAATTTCCTGAGCGCATCGGCCCCAGAGCATTGGAGCCATGCACATAAAAAGCATCGGCAGCAGCCACCCACGCCGGCGGAGCGATCTGAGCGCTGTCTGTCACATAACAAACCGCAATGTCGCGGGCGGTTCGCCCCGGACTGAAGCGTTCCACATCGTCCAGAAAGGTGAACAGCGACAAAGGCGAGTCAAAAAAATGCACATAGCCATCGTTAAAAATAGCCTGTGCTGCCCACTCGGCAAAACGCCCCGGGTACATGCCGCACACGGGGCAACGCGCCCCATCGGGCACAGGACGCGGGTCGGTCATGGCCAACCCGGAAGCCGGGTCGTATGGCAGGGCCGGGGCATCCAGGCAAACCTCGGCCTCCGGCAGTTCTACAGCAGGAACAGACAGCCGCTGCCACCCCCAGGCGCCAGCAACTGCCGCTGCTCCCATCAACCCAGCCAACATTCTGCGCCGCAACACGGGCTGTGCCATAAAACGCTCTGCCAGTCCTACATCCGGGTATCGTGCAATGCACCGCCGGTCAAATCCACCATGTCCAACTTGATGCCGTCATAGGGATAAACCGTCCCGCCATATTCGGTGACGAATTTTTCCGCGTCTGCCTTCTGAGCAAAGCTGGCAATCGTCGTTCCCATGGAGCCGTGGCGCTTGCTCCCTACGACATAAGTCGCCGTTTTTGCATCAATCCAATGCCCTTCGGGATGCTCCCAATCCGCCTGCCCCATATCCTGCACATAAACCATGCGCACCGGGCGTACCTGCTCTCCAGCCAGCAGCGAATTGAACAACTCCACCGTGTCGCAGAAGAAGACGGGCCGGTCTTGTCCTGCGTAATGCACCTGTGCTTTGGGCCCCGGGTAATCAATCAACAACATGCCGTCAAGCTCGCAAGAGGTCGAACGATCGATTTCCACCGGGGCAAAGGATTGCGCCTTGGCAGCCTCATCACTACATGCACTCAAGCCACCAACGGCCAGAATCAACGCAGCCAGCCAGGAGGCACGGCGCAAGGGATACAAAGAAAAGTTCATCACGGCTTAAACCTCCAATTGGCCCATGCCAAAGGTAAAACAATCCACACCAGCATAACGCCGCCCATCTTGAGAGGATTCCCCAAAGAAGTAGGCATGACACTGGCCAAACCATACAGCGTACGCACATCCTCCAAAGAAAAAACATTCAGGATGCGAAAAACATCCGCAGGATTCAACAATAGCAACCAGGCAAAGGAATCGCCGGCAAACTTCCCTCCTGTGGTCACCAGTATCCCCAACAAGATCAGATCAAACACCAGAACAAAGAAAAACCAAGCAGCAATCGCCATGCCGGAAGCACGCGTACGGTCACGTGCCACAACGGAAATCAGCACGGCGATACTGAGAAATGCCAATCCCAGCAAGACGGAACTCAGTATAAATCCGAAGTAATGGAATAGCGCGTTAGCATCCATCTGCTTCCACAAAAGCAATGCCACCACGCCAAAACCCACCAAGGTAGACAGGGTCAACGCCAGAGCCAAACCCAGGTATTTCCCCAGCATCAACTCCAGCCTTGTGATGGGCAATGCCAGCAACAACCCCAGAGAGCCACGCTCACGCTCACCCACGATGGCATCAAACCCCAAAAGCAGGGCAATCAGAGGAATCAGGTAAATCACCAGACTTACCAAACTCGCAATGGTTACCTCAATCGAGCGAAAGCCGACCATTCCCTGTTGTGCCCCACCAAAATAGGCGATAACCACAGAAAACGCTGCAAATACCAAGGCAACCGCCAGCACCCACCGGTTACGGATTCGATCCCGAAACTCCTTTGCTGCAACGGTAATAATAGGCTTCAATTCCATGAATATAATTTCAATCAAAAATTAAGCGAACACGATTATTCTGAAATACCAAAGAACATATCTTCCAGAGAAGGTTCATGCAAACGGATATCCTGCACGCCCAACGGAGCAATTGCCGCCAGCACCGCCATTTTTTTTTCTCGCGCACACTCAAACCGTAAGCCGGAGAGTGTCATCGCAGGCTGGATATTTACGATACCCCGCAACGTCTGAATCAATGCGGGGGCTTCATCTACCGCTAAATCCACCTCTACAACCAAAGGCAAATCCGTATCTTCCCGCAATTGCTGGACACTTCCTTGTGCTTGCAGTTTTCCTGCAGCAAGAATTGCCAGCCCATCCACACGCTCCTGCAGCTCCGACAAAATGTGCGAGGTAATCACAATCGTGACACCCGTTTGCTGCAGTTCTCGCAAGGTGATATAAAAATCCCGAATGGCCTGAGGATCCAGTCCATTGGTCGGCTCATCCAGAAAAAGCACTTGCGGTTTGCCCAGCAAAGCTTGTGCAAATCCCAAGCGCTGCCGCATCCCTTTGGAGTATTCACGTACCGCCCGCCTGCCGGCATGGGCAAGCCCTACTTTATCAAGCAAGGGCTCGCACTCCTTTACGGAAGCACCTTTCAAACGAGCAAAAAAAATGCAAGGTTTCCAATCCGCTGAGATTGTCGTAAAGCACCACATTCTCAGGCAAATACCCAAGTTTGCGGCGGGCTGAACGAAAATTCGGGCCGGCCACATCTGCCCCTGCAACAACAATATTGCCGGATGTCGGTCGTTCCAAACCCAGCATCATCTTGAACAGTGTGCTTTTTCCCGCACCGTTATGACCGATCAGACCAAAAATTTGCCCTTGCGGTATATTCAAATCTACGCCATCGACGGCATGTACAGCGCCATAGTGCTTACGCACATCACGCAGAACAATCGCAAACCGATCTTTATCAACCGGGGAAATATTTGCCACGCCACTTACTCCATTCTTCATACTGTGGACGCATTCGCGGATGCGGATCCACTACCGAAGGCACCCGCAAAATAGGAAATTGCTGGCTGACCAAGCGCAACGCCTGCACCGCAGGACTGGCCATCAAGAGCTTCACACTTGGATGGCGCCACGTTAAGCGATCCACCATATCATTGGCTTCGTAGGGCACATCGCCCACACCATCGCCATCGCGATCCCAGCCGATATAGTTACTCCAGTGGTTGCCACTGCGTTCGCCCCAAATCTGATCACGCGAACCGACATAGCGCACTTGCTCGCGATTGGAAATGAAGTCATTCCCTTCAATTTCGTTGCGAGCCGATCCAGCCAGATGAACACCAACGGTATTGTCGATGACCGCATTATTATTGATAGCCGTGTATTCAACATCATAAATAAAAAAACCACGACTATTCCCCGCCACCACATTTCCTTCAATAACCGAATCCTGAAGAGTCCGCAGCATAATCCCATGGTCAGAGTTACCCCAGGCACGGTTATTACGAACCTCCTGGTTACGGACTTCCATCAAGGCCAACCCGCCCCGATTATAGTAAGTATCGTTATTTTCCCACAAATTATAATAAGAATTCATATAATGGGTTCCATACCGACTATTGTGCAGGTGGTTCCCTTTGAACACAGCATGATGAGAAA
Organism: Comamonas nitrativorans; assembly: GCF_042654765.1. Classification (NCBI taxonomy): domain Bacteria; kingdom Pseudomonadati; phylum Pseudomonadota; class Betaproteobacteria; order Burkholderiales; family Comamonadaceae; genus Comamonas; species Comamonas nitrativorans. Next base: position 58,785 of record NZ_JBHSEW010000010.1, read on the forward strand.
CATCAACGTACAAAGCGTCTCGCACAAAGCTGATGCGATTATTGATTATTTTTGCGCCCTTGGTATTATAAAGCTGAATACCATTTCCGCGCAGTGGTGAACTATATTCGCGTTTCCCGGTTATATTATTATTTTCAATCCATACATCATTTGCTTTTTCTATCCACATTCCAAAGAGGTTGTAGGATAAATAACAATTCTGTATGACCGCCCGATGGGCACCCGGATAAATATAAATCCCTGCGTTTTGGTCTTTCAGGCTGTCGCCAGAGTCACTAACAATCAGGCCATCAATCACCACGTCCGGCACGGTAACCCGAATGGTGTCACCGCGATTGCCACCACTGATGGTGGGACGGTCGATGCCACGCAGCGTCAATGGTTTATCAATCAACAGGTTAGCGCGGTACTTGCCCCTGGCAATCTCCAAAACATCTCCTGGCGCCGCAGCCTGCACCGCCGCTGCCAAGTCATCCCCAGGATTCACGGTAATCGTTGCAGCATGGCTGGCACTGGCCCATGCCAAGGCGGCAACCCCCCAGAGAAATTTCAGTGAAATTGCCACAAAACCCTTACCAGACAAACGCTGACAGCTATTTAAATTAGAGTAATTTTCCAAATTATTCACGGCGTAAACAGTCCCAATGCTTGCAGCACCAGGAATAGGGCAGCACCAATCATCAAGTTCTTGAAAGCAACGTAGCTCATCATGTCAAACCAGCCGGCTACACGGTAATTGTCCCGCCACCATAACCCATCTTTGACATAGCGACGGCCAGCCATGCGAATCAGCACCTCGTACAGGCTCCAACCGAACCACCAGCCAATGATGGCACCAGAAGACAAGTGCCCCATTGCCGTCATCACCCACGCAACGGTTGCCGCAGCGGCCAAGGCAATCCCGGCCATTTGCAAAGCCCGTTTACTGCGCCAGCCTTCACTGCTCCAAGGCCACAGATGGTCACGGACTTCCAGCAGCACCCACTTCATCAGGCCAACGTCACGCTTGTGCGCAGGCAAGGTCGAATCGGTAGGCATCCTGGGATCGACACCTCCCTTGGCTTTGGCCGCGATCTGGTCATCCACCGTGGCAGGGTGGATCGGAATGAAATAGCCATTCTTGCCAATCGGCGTAATTTCCAACCCATCACGCTCACGACGCTTGCGCTCTTTGGCCAAGGGCGGGCAGCCTTTGGTGTCGGTATACAGAATCATGCAATCGAGACAGTGCAGGCACTCACGATGGTCAATACGGCCATCGGCATCAATGGCCTGAGCGCCGCAGCCCACCGCACAAGCCTTGCAGCTATTGCAATCCTGCTTGCGCTTCAAACCAAACCAGCGGAAGGTGCTGGGAATAGCCAGGGATGCGCCCAACGGGCAGATATATTTGCAATACGGGCGCTCAATAAAGATGGACACACCCAAAATCGCCGCCACGAACAAGCCATAGGGCCACGAGCGATTCATCACGCCCACCAGGAAGGTGGTTTTGAAAGGCTCGACCTCAGCCAGTTTTTCGGCCAACCCCATCGAGAACAAGGACACCGTGAGCAGGAAGAAAAATACGACATATTTCCCCCACTTCAAACGATCATGCCATTTCTGCGGCAACTGGGTTTGGAAGCGTTTGAATCCAACCAGCTTGGCAATTTTGAAAATGGATTCCTGGAGCGAACCAAACGGACACATCCAGCCACAGAACAAGCCCCGGCCAAACAAGAACACCGTACCGATGATGAAAATCCAGAACAGAAAGATGAACGGATCCGATAAGAACAACGACCACGTCCATTGAAACAGAATCGAATGGAACCATGTCAGCACCTGGGTAATGGAGGGCTGGGCCATCAATCCAAAACCAATCCAGACCATGCTGATAGTCCAGAAAATATATTTGAATCCATTCACCGGCCATTTATTCTTGTGCGTGGACAAGCGTGTCAGCTTTTCACGGAACGCATAAACGATGGTCACAGCGACCAGAATGAAGGCAAACAGGGCAATCTTGACAGCCTGGGTCTTCCAGACGCGCACCCAGGGCGCATCCGGCTCCTGGACTTTCGGACGCCCACCCTCCAGCATACTTGCTGGCAACCAATACTTGGATTCAAAAACAGCAAAACTGCGATGCCCCGTCGCACGATCTACGCGGTTGCCGAGAAAGGCCAAACGCCACGGATAAGCTGGGGAGAAGGAGTTCGATCGAACGATGAAGATGCCCGCTTCATTATAGCGCGGGGCATCTGCAGGCTCCAAGCCATACAGATTCAGATAATCCAGATCACGGAAAGTAAAGGCATCTGCACCCTGTTTTGCCTGAACACGGTCAAAAATACCACCACGAACGAACCCCGAGCCTTTGAATGATTCATCCCCGGCTGTTTTAATAATAAAGAACGCACTTTCGCCTTCCTTGAGAGCAGAATGCAGACGTTCAAAATTATTTTTTCCAAGCAGGCTGATGCCGACATCTGGCTGATTCAAATCACCAAACCACAATTCAATAAATGGCACCGAACTACGTGCCAAGCCAACCTGCTCGGGCTTGACCAAGAGCCGTTGAACCGCGCCAATTTTCACCAATTCATTCCAGCTGTATTGCTTGCCTGTGGTAAGAAAGCGTGCTGGATCACGCACGGTTGGCTCAATAATACCGGTTTGACGCGCAACGGCCTGGCCAGAAAGCTGCATTACCTGGTTTTGGGCAATTACCGTCACAGTAGCGCCAGAGATAGCATCCACACCAAGAATATTCTCATCTGGGCGCGAAGGACCAACTTCGATATTATCTGCCGCCGATTTCCCAAGATACTGATTATTGAAATTAATGAGTGCAGACTCTGGAATCCCTAACAGCAGAATAGGCTCAGAATGCTTCAGCACCTTGACGCCAACATACTTGCCATCCTTGTCCATACCGATCAAGGTCACCACGGGCTTGCCGGAGTAAGCCGGCGTGTCCGTAATATCGGTGGACAGCATCACGTAGCCAAGAAGCTTTTTCCCGGGGCTATCGTTGTCGTACGCCTCGACATAAGGCGGTTGCCCCTTGCGCGGTGAAAAATAGGAGGCTCCTGGAAACACCTCTGCGCAGGGAAGCAAAGAACACATATCCGGCGTCGTCGCCAGATTTTCCGGCAACTCTGCTTCGTAAGCGGTACTTGCAGCCTGTGCAAGCGGAGAAACGCCTGCACCAACCACCGCCAGGAACAAGAACAACAACCAAGTAGTAAACCGATGACCCAGGAAAAGCATCTGACTGTCCAATAGATAACAGGCACCAGAGGGTGCCTGTAAAAAAGCGCTATTTTTGCTCCCCCTGCCAACACCGAGCAGGGGAGAGTCTCAACAGCAGTTTAAGCCTCAACAATCATCCGCGTACGCATTTCCAAGTGCAGCGCGTGGCAGAAGGTGGAGCAATAAGCCCAGAAAACACCAGGCTTGTCCGCAACAAAAGTCACCGATTTCGTCTCCAGGGGATTGATGATGAACTGGATGTTGTACTTGGGCACTGCAAACCCGTGAGTCAAATCCTCGATCTTGTCCAAGTTCGTCAGAATCAAGGTGACCTCATCCCCCTTTTTCACCGTAAATTCACGCATAGAGAAAGCAGGCGCCTGCGAAGTCAAACGCACCGTCACCTTCTTGCCATCGCGGAACACGCCGGAATCCTTCGGATCCTTGATTGCCAAGGGGGATTCATCCAAATCGTAAACCTGCTTGGTTTTGATGATGTCACGCTTGAAGATGATGAAATCATGTGGCTCACCACGAACCGGATGGTCAGCCAAGAGAACCATCTTATCGCCAGAAATATCAATGATTTGCTCATTCTCGGGATGGAAGGGGCCAACCGGCAGGAAGCGATCTTTCGAGAACTTGCACCCCACTGCCAAGTATTTGCCATCTGCAGCCATCGTCTCAGACTGGGTGGCGTTGGTATGGCCGGGCTGATAATGCACATCCAAGCGATCAATCACATACTCTGCACTCTTGTCGCCATTGTGGAAAGCAATCGCTTTTTCGATGTTCCACTTCACCATCTGGCTGTCCAGGAACAAGGTTGTATAAGCATTGCCGCGACCATCAAAGGCCGTGTGCAAGGGACCCAGGCCAACCTCGACTTCAGCAACGATCGAGTCATCCAGGTTTTCCATCTTGCCATCGAACCAATCCAGCACCTTGGTCAGCTCAATAGTCGTAGTCGTCGGCGAGAGTTTGCCTGCGCAGATGAAATACTTGCCATCAGGCGAAGCATTGACACCATGGGGATTCTTCGGTACGGATACATATGCCGTCAACGCAGTCAGAGGATCCTTGTTCGCTTCGTGCGTACCATCCACCACCGGCACATTGGAAGTCCCGTAGGTTTTGAATTTTCCAGCCTTGACCGCTTCTTCGATCCGGGCGATGTTGAAGAACAGGCAAGCATCGCGCTCGGCCGACATCATGTCTTCGTAGTGGACGCCGTTTTCCGTGTTGTACTGGTTGGTCGCAGCCAGTTTGCCGTCATAAGACGTTGCAACCAAGTCGCAGTTGCCATCGATCAGCACTTGCCAGCGCACTTCCATGGTTTCGGCATCGACACAACTAAACAGCGAACGGTATTTTTCGGTGTTATTCGCATCCGTGCCGTCGTTGGGCAGAGGAATGCCGAATTCGCCCCCACAGAACACACGGGTGGTGTAGTTGATGGCCGGATCGACCGGGTCGGCCTTGTCCGGGAAAATTCCGTGAAAACCCTGCACGTTCGGCAGCGTCGTGATCTTGTCGCAAATGAAATAGTCCAGACGAATCCGTGCAATACGGCTGTTGATCTTGTCATTCACCCATGCATAACGGCCATCGTAGTTACCGTTCTTGTACGAAGCATGCAAGTGGTGGGTATCTGCCACGTTGTACAGCGGACCGCCTTTGGCATTGCGCCCCATCACGTCAAGAGACTCATTGGTAATACCCCACCCCACCAAAGCATCGGGCCTGAAGCAAGGAATACGCAGCAACTCCCGTCCAGATGGCATGCCCAGCACACGCACGTCGCCATTGTGACCGCCGCTCCACAGACCATAGTAGCTATCAAGCTCCCCAGGCTTTAGGTGGATAGATGACGATGCTGCGGCTGATGCGGCAGCCGGCGCAGCAGCAGGTGTAGCAACCGGAGCTGCTTTTTCCGTGCAACCCACAACACCAGCCAAGCCAGCCAGCGCTGCGGTGTTGAGGAACTTTCGACGGGCCGGTACGGCCTCTGTTTCGGGACGGTTCGATTGACTCATGGTGTTTATCTATGTAATTTGGAAAGCCCTTTAGGGCCGATATACCCATCAGGAAAACCCCGTTAGGGCAAGTCCTAGTGTGCATGACCCCGGGTTTTGCACATTGATTCATATCAAATGTATATTCCAAGAAGTCGTTCACACTACGACGTATCGAACGGGGTCTACGCACTATAACTTCCGGTTATTGTGTGCACTCCGTTTTGTTGTTTCCTCAATACTTACAGAAAGCGTAATATGAAAAAACTTCCTTTTGCCGTTGCTATTTCGGCTGCTCTGTTGCTAGCCGCTTGCGGCAAAGAAGCTCCTCAAGCCTCGGCACCGGCTGCCGAAGCGCCCAAGGTGGAAGCACCTGCAGCCGAAGCCCCGAAAGTAGAGGCTCCTGCCGCCGCCGCAGCACCTGCTGCCGAAGCACCCAAGGCCGAAGCAACCGCCAGCGTGGACGGCAAGAGCATTTACGGTAAAACCTGTGCGATGTGCCATGCCGCAGGCGTGGCTGGCGCCCCCAAGCCCGGCGATAAAGAAGCCTGGGGCCCCCGCATCGCCCAAGGCAATGACACGATGTACAAGCACGCCCTGGAAGGCTTTACCGGTGACCATGGGATGATGCCCGCACGTGGCGGCAATCCCAAGCTGACCGACGAGGAAGTGAAAGCCGCCGTGGACTTCATGGTGGGCCAATCGGTATAACCCGGCAAAAAGGAGAACGCGCCATGGTAGAGATAGGCACCCCCGCAAATGGTGGGCAATGGACACGGCGGCGCTTTGCGCTGACCATGCCCTTGCTGGGCAGCCTGAGCCTGCTTGCCACCCCCGCCAGCTGGGCCAGCACGGCTGGCGCCAGCCCGCAACGCGCCAACCGCGTATTGATGGGGACGCAGGTGGATATCGTTACCGACGGCGCGTCCTCCGCCACGCTGCAAGCGGCCATGGCACAAGCATTTGCCCGTATGCAAGCGCTTGAAGCCATGATGAGCCGCTTTCGCAGCGACAGCATGTTGCAACAGATCAACGCACAGGCCGGCAAAACTGCCGTGACCGTTCCGGCGGAAATGATGGCCGTGCTGCAACAGGCGCATACGGTCTGGAAGGCCAGCAAGGGCGCTTTCGACCCCACCGTAGGGGCTTTGGCTGCCTGGCGCTTCGAGCCGGGCCAGCAGGCCATGCCGACTGCCGCACAGATTTCCGATGCGTTGCAGCACATCGGTGCCGACAAGCTACTGCTCGACACGGCCAAAAACACCGCCCTGCTGGCGCAGGCCGATATGGCCCTGGACCTGGGGGGTATTGCCAAGCTGCCCATCCTGGCAACCGGTCTGCAAACCTTGCAGGAGCATGGCATCCAGAATGCACTGATCAACGGCGGCGGCGACGTTGTGGCCATCGGCCGGTTGCAGGGCCGCCCCTGGCGCGTTGGCATTCGCGACCCGCGCCAACCTGCGCAGCTGCTGGGCGTGGTTGCCATCGAAGGCCAGGGCGTGGTCGCCTCCTCCGGCGATTACGAGCGCTATTTCGAGCGCGACGGCCAGCGCTACCACCACGTCCTGAACCCGCGCACGGGTTGGCCGACCACCCGGGTTCACGGCGTGGCCCTGGTGGCCCGGGAAGTGGCTGCCGTCAATGGCTGGGGTACGGCGCTGATGGTGCAAGGGCCGGCGGCTGCACCGGCATGGAGCCGGCAGCACCCGGATGTGGCCGTGCTGGTGGCCGGCAGCGATGATCAAGTGTGGCAAAACGCCGCCATGGCGCAGCAATTGCAAGCGTAACGGCGCCGAGGCGCACGGTCGCTGCAAGCCCACGACCAGAAACCATGCCAGCCAGGATTGCCCTGGCTGGCTTTTTTATTGCTCAGTCCTGCCCACCGACACTCTGGTGGCTACTACCGCCAATCCTGCGCAAACGCCTGGGTGTAGGCCTGCGCCAAATCCTGCTCCAGATCGGCCCCGTCTTCCAGGCCGATGCACAGGCGCACGAGGCAGCCAGCGGCCACCTGCCCCCGGCCCAGGTTGCGCATCTCATCCAGGCCATAGGGCATGACCAGGCTGACGTGGCCGCCCCAGCTATAGCCCAGTCGGAATAGCTGCAAACGGTTGCAGAAGTCATCGACCTGGCTTTGCGGCGCATCCAGCACCACGCTGAAGATACCGGCCGCTGCCCCCGCAGGGCTGTCTTGCGTGGCGCACAGTTGCTGCCAGTGGCTGTGGCCGGGGCTGCCGGCAAAGGCCGGATGCAGCAGCTGGGCCACCAGCGACTGGCGTTGCAGCGCGGCGGCCAGTTGGCGGGCCGTCTTATCCTGCGCGTGGTAGCGCAGGGCCGTGCTGGGCAGGGAGCGCAGCACCAGCTCGACATCGTTCATCCCCACCCCCAGGCCCAGGCGCATGTGCGTGAGCTTCAAGCGCATATGCAGCGCCGGGTCGCGGGTGGTGATGCTGCCCATCAGCACATCGCCGCCCCCGCTGGGGTATTTGGTCAGGGCATGGGCCGAGATGTCGACGCCCAGGCTGCCGCCATCGCGCAGCAGGTCGAAGGGCAAAAAGGCCAGGCCCGCGCCCCAGGTGTTGTCCAGGGCGGCCAGCGCACCGTGGCTTTGCACGCACTGCACCTGGGCGACCAGATCGGGAAACTCCATGGTGACCGAACCCGGCGCCTCCAGCCACACCAGTTTGGTGGCCGGGCCGAGTTTGCGGCGCAAGTCCTCGATGTCCATGGGATTGAAGAAGGTGTGGCGGATGCCGTAGCGCGACAGCTCATGCTCGGCGAAATCCTTGTTCGGACCATAGGCATTATCGGGAATCAGGACTTCATCGCCGTGATTGAGCAATGCCAGCGACACGGTGCTGATCGCCGCCAGCCCGCTGGGCACCAGCAAACACTGTTTGCCGCCTTCCAGGGTGCACAGACGCTCTTCCAGCGTAAAGGACGTGGGCGTGCCGTGCAGCCCGTAGGTGTAGCCGCTTTTGTCCAGCCAGCGGCGCGAACGCATCGTCGCCACGTCCGGGAAAAACACGGTGGAGGCCTTATGCACCGGCAATTGCGGGGCCGCAAAATCCTGGGGCGCCTGGTAGGGATGGTGAATCAAGTGGGTGGAGATTTGGTGATTTTTCATAAAAACAATAGCTTTTATCGCTTTATATACAAAGTTTTCAAAGATAAAACACATTGAAATACTTATAAATACAGCGGTAGAAGCTCCTAAAAAAGCATTGTCATAAAAAAACGCCACCTTGCGGTGGCGTTGCATTCAGCGCTGCAAGGCGGCTGGCCTCATGCGTTCATGCCATCAGGCCAATCAGGCAATGGCCGCGATGGCGGCATTGAACGTGGCGCTGGGACGCATCACGGCATCCAGCTTGGCCAGGTCGGGCTGGTAGTAGCCGCCGATGTCGGCCGGCTTGCCCTGCACCGCCGCCAGCTCGGCGACGATGGCCGCCTCGTTGTCGGTGAGCTGCTTGGCCAAGGGCGCAAACTTGGCCGCCAGAGCGGCGTCTTCCGTCTGTGCCGCCAGGGCCTGTGCCCAATACAGGGCCAGGTAGAACTGGCTGCCCCGGTTGTCGATCTGGCCGACGCGGCGGGCGGGGGACTTGTTTTCGTCCAGCAGCTTGCCGGTGGCCTGATCCAGGGTCTTGGCCAGCAGCTTGGCCTGGGCATTGTTGTTTTTGATGCCCAGGTCTTCCAGCGACACGGCCAGGGCCAGGAACTCGCCCAGCGAATCCCAACGCAGGTAGTTTTCCTCCACCAGCTGCTGCACGTGCTTGGGGGCCGAGCCACCCGCGCCGGTTTCGTACATGCCGCCACCGGCCATCAGGGGCACGATGGAGAGCATCTTGGCACTGGTGCCCAGCTCCAGGATGGGGAACAGGTCGGTCAGGTAGTCGCGCAGGATGTTGCCGGTCACCGAGATGGTGTCCAGCCCACGGGCCACGCGCTCCAGCGTGTAGCGCATGGCACGCACCTGGCTCATGATGAGGATGTTCAGGCCCGTGGTGTCGTGGTCCTTCAGGTAACGCTCCACCTTCTTGATCAGCTCGGCTTCGTGCGGACGGTAGGGGTCGAGCCAGAACACGGCGGGCATCCCCGAGTTGCGGGCGCGGGTCACGGCCAGCTTCACCCAGTCGCGGATGGGCGCATCCTTGACCTGGCACATGCGCCAGATGTCGCCCTGCTCGACGTTCTGCGTCAGCAGCACTTCGCCGGTGGCGATGTCCACGATGTTGGCCACGCCGTCTTCCTGGATTTCAAACGTCTTGTCGTGGCTGCCGTATTCCTCGGCCTTCTGCGCCATCAGGCCGACGTTGGGCACGGTGCCCATGGTGCGCGGGTCGAAGTTGCCGTGCCATTTGCAGAAGTTGATCATCTCCTGGTAGATGCGGGCAAAGGTCGATTCCGGCATCACCGCCTTGCAGTCGTAAGGCTTGCCGTCCGAACCCCACATCTTGCCGCCGTTGCGGATCATGGCGGGCATGGAGGCGTCCACGATGATGTCGTTGGGCGAGTGGAAGTTGGTAATGCCCTTGGCCGAATCGACCATCGCCAGCTCCGGGCGATGCTCGTGGCAAGCGTGCAGGTCTTCGATGATTTCCTCGCGCAGCGAAGTCGGCAGGGTCTGGATTTTTTCGTACAGCGTGGCCATGCCGTTGTTCACGTTGATGCCCAGCTCGTCGAACAGCTTGCCGTGCTTGGCAAACGCGTCCTTGTAGTAAATCTTCACGCAATGGCCGAACACGATGGGGTGCGAGACCTTCATCATCGTCGCCTTGACGTGCAGGGAGAACAGGATGCCCGCCTCTTTGCAATCCTCCAGCTCGCGCTCGTAGAACTCGCACAGGGCCTTCTTGCTCATGAACATCGAGTCGATGATCTCGCCGTCCAGCAGCTTGACCTTTTCCTTCAGCACCACGGTTTTGCCGGATTTCGTCTCCAGCACCATCTTCACGTCACGCGCCTTGTCCAGCGTCATGGATTTTTCGCCGTGGTAGAAATCGCCTTCGTGCATGTGCGAGCAATGGGTTTGCGACCACTGCTTCCACTCGCCCATCGAATGCGGATGCTTCTTGGCATAGTTCTTCACCGCCGCCGGGGCGCGACGGTCGGAGTTGCCCTCGCGCAGCACGGGGTTCACGGCAGAACCCAGGCACTTGGCGTAACGGGCCTTGATGTCTTTTTCTTCGTCGTTGGCCGGGTTTTCGGGATAGTCGGGAATGGCATAGCCCTTGCCCTGCAATTCCTTGATGGCCGCCATCAGCTGCCCCACCGAGGCGCTGATGTTGGGCAGCTTGATGATGTTGGCATCAGGCTCCAGGGTTTTCTTGCCCAGCTCGGCCAGGGTGTTGGGCACACGCTGGGCTTCGGTCAGGCGGTCGGCGAACTCGCCCAGGATGCGTGTCGCCACGGAGATGTCGCTGGTATCCACCTTCACGCCAGCGGTGGCGGCAAAGGCCTGCACCACGGGCAAAAAGGCACCAGTGGCCAAACGGGGGGCCTCATCCGTGAGGGTATAGATGATGGTCGGTTGCTGTGTCGTCATTGCGTGCTTTTGGCTCTAATCAGGTTGCTGCGAATCAGGACGGGAAATACTCACATCCTCCTTGGAGGCGTCTTGCATCTGCCCTAACAGCCACCTGGCTTATGGCCAAGCTGTATTTCACATGAGTGCAAGCTGCTACCACCATGCAAAATTCTAACCGGTAACGGCTGTTTTACCTAACTCTTATAGAAGACTCTCGCAAAATCCTCTATAAGACTGGTTCAGGCCAAACACCCCCTGCTCCAACCACAGGCCACAGGAACTTTCCCCTGCGGCGATCACTCCACTTCCACCATGCAATTTCCCATTCAGAAGACCGACCGTGAATGGCAGGCCCAACTGGCCGCCCAGGACACCGAGCCGCCGGCCTACCAGGTCACCCGGCACGCGGCGACTGAGCGCCCCTTCACCGGCAAATACACCCAGCACTGGGCCGCTGGCCGCTACCACTGCATCTGCTGCGGCGCCCCGCTGTTCGTGTCGGACACCAAATTCGATGCCGGCTGCGGCTGGCCCAGCTTCTACCAGGCGCTGCCCGGTGCCATTACCGAGCAGGCCGACCACAGCCACGCCATGGTGCGTGTCGAAACCCTGTGCAGCCAGTGCGGCGCCCACCTGGGCCACGTCTTCCCCGACGGCCCGAACCCCACCGGGCTGCGCTATTGCATGAATTCCGCCGCCCTGGCATTTACCGATACAGCCACCCCGGAATAAAGCCGGAACTGTGGCATCCTTGCAGCTTTTGCCCGCATCCCCCCTTGCGCCATGAAATTACTGATTGATTTCTTTCCCATCATCCTGTTTTTTGCCGTCTTCAAAATCTGGGGCATCTATCCGGCAACGGCCGTCGCCATTGCCGCCACCATCGTGCAAATTGCCTACCTGCGCCTGAAGGTCGGCAAGGTGGAGCCGATGCAGTGGGTCAGCCTCGGGGTCATCGTGCTGTTCGGCGGCGCGACCTTGCTGGCCCAGGACGAGAACTTCATCAAATGGAAACCCACCGTGCTGTACTGGCTGATGGGTGCGGCGCTGCTGTTCGGCCAGCTCCTGCTGCGCAAGAACTTCATCAAGAGCCTGATGGGCACCCAGGTGCAACTGCCGGACCACGCCTGGCGCACGCTCAACTGGGGCTGGTGCGCCTTCTTTACCGTCATGGGCTGCCTGAACCTGTGGATTGCCTACCGGTTCGATACCAATACCTGGGTCAATTTCAAGATGTTCGGCGGCCTGGGGCTGATGCTGCTCTTCATCCTTGGGCAGGCGCTGTACATGAGCCGCTTCATGCAGGACAAGCAACAGGAACCCCAATGAACACCGACACCCAAAACGCCGTCACCGCCGCCGCCATGGAAACGGCCTTGCGCGAGAAGTTTGCCCCCAACCTGCTGGAGGTCATCGACGAAAGCTACCTGCACGACGGCCACCCCGGCGCCAATGGCACGGGCTTTGGCACCCATTTCCGGGTGCGCATCGACTGCGCCGCCTTTGCGGGAGTGAACAAGGTGGGCCGCCACCGCCTGGTCTACGACTGCCTGCAACCATTCTTTGCCCTCGGGCTGCATGCCCTGGCCATCGAGGCCTGAACCATTTCCTGCAACACCTTTTTTCAACCCACCCCCCTCTTTATGCAAAAAAGAATCCTGACTCAAATTGCCGCCGCCACCCTCTTCGGCATGGCCGCGTTGGGTGCTTCGGCACAGAACATTGCCGTGGTGAACGGCAAGCCCGTTCCTGCCGAACGCCTGCAACTGCTCAAGCAGCAGATCGAAGAACGCAGCGGCCGTGAACTGCCGGCGGAAATGGACGCGCAGTTGAAGGAAGAAGTCATTGCCCGCGAAATCTTCATGCAGGAAGCCGCACGCCGGGGCCTGGACCGCAGCAAGGAATACAAGCAGAACATGGAGATGGCCCGCCAGACCATCCTGATCCGCGAACTGTTCCTGGATTTTGAAAAATCCAATCCGGTGACCGATGCCGACATCCAGGCCGAGTACGACAAGTTCGTGGCCGGCAACGGCGGCAAGGAATACCGCGCCAGCCACATCCTGGTGGAAACCGAGGACGAGGCCAAGGCCCTGATTGCCGACATCAAGGCCGGCAAGAAGAAGTTTGCCGATGCCGCCAAAAAGGCTTCCAAAGACCCTGGCTCGGGCGCCCAGGGCGGCGACCTGGGCTGGGCCGACCCGAGCAGCTTCGTCCCCGAGTTTTCAGAGGCCATGACCCACCTGAACAAGGGGGCCATGACCGACACCCCCGTCAAGACCCAGTTCGGCTGGCACATCATCCGCGTCGAGGAAACCCGTGACGCCAAAGTACCGGCACTGGAGGACGTCAAGCCCCAGATCAAGCAAGAGCTGGAACAGCAAAAGATGGGCAAATTCCAGGAAGAACTGCGCGGCAAGGCCAAGGTCGAATAAGCCGCAACGGCTTCTGAGAGTTATCTGAAAAAAATAGCTGCTACCGCAGACCAGGCAAAGATTTCAAAGTAAAAACACTTTGAAATCAAGCCTGGAAAGGCGGTAGCAGCTATTGTTTTTTTACAGATTAGCAGCTTACTTTTCGATGCTCGTTTCCACCACCATATCCAGGACGTAGACGTAGCGCGAAGCATCCGCAGGCGGGTGGGGATTGGTAAAGCGTTTCAGGCGCACGATGTTGCGCACCCCGGGACGATGCTCGAAGCCTTCGATCGCGCCGTAGAAGTTCTCCCATTCCCCCGCGCTCTTTTTCAGGCCCTGGGCGTCGTACGTCACGCTGCGCACCTGCAGGCATTGGGCGTTGGGCATCAGCGGGTGGGAGCAAGCCTGTGGCTGCGGCGCGATTTCCAGAAACACCCGCTCGGGCGTGCCGTAAAGGGTTTCCGGCTTCACCAGCCCTTGCAGCCGCCAGCGCTGGCCATCGGCAAAGCCGATTTCCAGCTCCGGTGCTGCGGCCTTGTCCTGCAACTGCCATGTCTGCGCCTGGGGCAGCAAAATGCCCACCTGGCGTTCCGCAGCCATCAGTTGCTCATCCGAACAGGCCATCATGGTGGACGCCAGGCGTCCAATCTCCAGGGCCTGCCCCTGGGCGGTGTAATGCCCGCGCATGCTGTTGCACAAGCCCTTCACCAACAGCCCTTGCCCGTCCACGAAGTTCAATTGCACTTTCGACGCTGCTGCCGGCAGCGGTTTGGCACCGCCTTCTACCTGGGTAAGCGTCCAGACATGGGTTTGCAAGTTAGCGGCCATCTGCGCCTGTCCCTTGTCGTTGTTTGCCGTGTTTTCGACCGGTGTCGTACACGCCGCCAGGCCCAGCAGGGCCGTGGCAAGCGCTGTTTTTGCCATCCATTTCACAGGTATTCATCCTTTCTGGTTTCCAGGCGTATCACCAGCCTGCCGGAAATACCGGCCCCTGCTCCAACGCCTCACTCGTGCCAGTGTTCCGCCACCCAGGCCGCTGGCCGAATGAAGCGAAAACGCCGATTGCGCCGCCCCGCCAAGGCATCGGGGGGATTGCATTCCCCGTGGAAAATCACAATCCGCGCATCCTGCGGGACAAAGGGCGGGCGCCAATAGTTGCTCGGCCAGGCAGGGATGCAGTGGTACTTGAAGCTCGGGCACCAGGCCGCGGGCCAGTATTGCAGCTTCCCCTGCTTGTGCAGCACGTCGGAGAGGTAGGCCTGCTCGTTGCGGAACTGCTTGCGCACCTCCTCGAAATGCCCACGGAAATACGTGAGGACATCCGGGTGGGCGCCCAGCTCGAAACGGTAGACCGACGAGTTTCCAGTGACACGCCAGGGCCGTTTGTGGTCATGAATGATGAGAAATTCCCCCGGATGGGTAAAAAAATCATCCAACGGGCCGGTGACGACCACATCCACGTCCAGAAACAGGGCCGTCCCGCGCAAGCCATGCAGGTCGGCGCTAAACGTCGTCAGCTTGGTCCAGCCCCGTTCCGGAATGCCCTGGGGCAGTGCCAGCGAGGGGATGGGCAGGCACTGCACTTCAGCGCGAATCCCCGTGGCATCGTCCGTCAGGCAAACGAAATTGAAATCCCCCTGCAAGTGGCGCCGCACCATCGCATACAGGCGATTGACGTATTCCGGGCCGTACTTGGTGCCCCACTTCATGCACAGAACATGGCGCTGGCTGTGCTGCGCTGCCGCTGTCGTATCCATGCCTGGGCTATGCGCCTTTTTTCAAGGATTTGGGCGAGGACTTCTTGGCCCGCTTGATCGAGCCGCCCGCCGTCAGGCGCTGGTTGCCCAGCACCCGCACCTGTTTGACCGTGGGCTTGGTGCCGGGACGGCCAAATTTCAGCAGCTTCACATCCCGGGGGCCGGCCTTGCGGTCCTCCTCCAGCGCCTTGGCCTTTTCCGGCAGCGGGCGCCACAGTACCAGCAGCTTGCCAATGTGCTGGATGGGCGCGGCGCCCAGTTCCTCGCACAACACCTGGTACATGGTTTCACGTTGAGCGCGGTCATCGCCGAAGACACGCACTTTGATCAGGCCGTGGGCGTTCAAGGCCGCATCGATTTCTTTTTGTACGCCAGGCGTCAGGCCATCGGCGCCGATCAGCACCACAGGGCTTAAATGGTGGGCATTGGCGCGGTGTTCCCGGCGCTGGGCGGGGGTCAATTGAATTTGAGACATCCCCGTATTATCAAGTCTGCAAAAATTTTGCGATGAAGTTTCAAACCAAAAGCAAGAAAGTCAACAAGACATGGCTGCACCAGCACATCAACGACCCCTATGTGCAAGCAGCACAAAAGGATGGCTACCGCGCCCGGGCGGCGTACAAGCTCAAGGAAATTGACGAGGCCTTCCACCTCATCCAGCCAGGCCAGGTGGTCGTGGACCTGGGCTGCACCCCCGGCGCCTGGAGCCAATACCTGCGCCGCCGCATGGCCCCGCAAGGGGCGGCTGCCGGGCAGCTCGACGGCACCATCATTGCCCTGGACCTGCTGCCGATGGAGCCGATCGAGGGCGTGCATTACATCCAGGGCGATTTCCGCGAGAATGCCGTGCTGCAACAGCTCGAAGCCGTGCTGCAGGGGCGTGCCGTGGACGTGGTCGTCTCCGACATGGCGCCCAACCTCAGCGGACACAGCAGCACCGATGCAGCCCGTGTGAGCCATCTGATCGAGCTGGCGGTCGATTTCGCCAGCCGGCATCTACGGCCCCAGGGCGCCCTGGTGGCCAAAGTCTTTCACGGCCCGGGCTACGATGCCCTGGTGGCGCTTTTCCGCGACCACTTCGTCCATGTCAAGCCCCTGAAGCCGCAATCGTCCCGCCAGAAATCCACGGAAACTTTTCTGATTGGCCGCACCCTCAAAGGGCAATCCGAGTAATTAGGCGTGGGCAATCGCCATCATCGAGACAAGCTTCTGACCGACTTGCTTGAAAGGCCTAAAATCGGCCCTACCTGCATCGCAGCGCTTTTGTTTTCCTTCCCTTATTTCTGGAGCCCCGCTTGAACAATCAGTGGTTTTCAAAAATTGCCGTCTGGCTGATCGTGGCTATGGTGCTGTTCACCGTATTCAAGCAATTTGATACGCGCAGCACCGTTGGAACCGGTTATGTCGGCTACTCCGACTTCCTCAACGAAGTCCACAACAACCGCATCAAAAGCGCCACCATCCAGGAAAGTCCCGGGGGCACGGAGATCGTTGCGTTCACCACCGATGACCGGCGCATCCGCACCACGGCCACCTATCTCGACCGTGGACTGGTGGGCGACCTGATCAACAACAACGTCAAATTCGACGTCAAGCCGCGCGAAGAAGGCTCCTTCCTGCTCAGCCTGCTCATCAGCTGGGGGCCGATGCTGCTGCTGATCGGCGTGTGGGTCTACTTCATGCGCCAGATGCAGGGCGGCGGCAAGGGCGGCGCCTTCAGCTTCGGCAAGAGCAAGGCGCGGATGCTCGACGAAAACAACAACACCGTCACCTTTGCCGACGTGGCCGGCTGCGACGAGGCCAAGGAAGAAGTCAAGGAAGTGGTGGATTTCCTGAAAGACCCCAGCAAGTTCCACAAGCTCGGCGGCCGTATCCCGCGCGGCCTGCTGCTGGTCGGCCCGCCCGGCACGGGCAAGACCCTGCTGGCCAAGTCCATTGCCGGCGAGGCCAAGGTGCCGTTCTTCAGCATTTCCGGCTCCGACTTCGTGGAAATGTTCGTCGGCGTGGGCGCAGCCCGCGTGCGCGACATGTTCGAGAACGCCAAGAAGAACGCTCCCTGCATCATCTTCATCGACGAAATCGACGCCGTAGGCCGCCAACGCGGCGCGGGTCTGGGCGGCGGCAACGACGAACGCGAACAGACGCTGAACCAGATGCTGGTGGAAATGGACGGCTTTGAAACCAACCAGGGCGTGATCGTGGTGGCGGCCACCAACCGCCCGGACATTCTGGACGCGGCCCTGCTGCGCCCAGGCCGTTTTGACCGTCAGGTGTACGTCACCCTGCCGGACATCCGGGGCCGCGAGCAGATTCTGGGCGTGCACATGCGCAAGATTCCGGTCAGCCAGGATGTGAATCCTTCCATCATCGCCCGGGGCACCCCCGGCATGAGCGGGGCCGATCTGGCCAACCTGTGCAACGAAGCCGCCCTGATGGCCGCCCGCCGCAGCGCCCGCATGGTAGAGATGGAGGATTTTGAAAAGGCCAAGGACAAGATCATCATGGGCCCCGAGCGCAAGAGCATGGTCATGCCCGAGGAAGAGCGCCGCAACACGGCCTACCACGAGGCGGGCCATGCGCTGATTGGCCGCCTGCTGCCCAAATGCGACCCGGTGCACAAGGTCACCATCATTCCCCGGGGTCGCGCCCTGGGGGTGACCATGAGCCTGCCCGAGAAGGATCGCTACTCCTACGACAAGGAATTCATGCTCAACCAGATCGCCATGCTGTTTGGCGGGCGCATTGCCGAAGAAGTGTTCATGCACCAGATGACCACCGGTGCCAGCAACGACTTCGAGCGTGCCACGCAGATTGCCCGCGACATGGTGACGCGCTACGGCATGACCGACGCCCTGGGGCCAATGGTCTATGCCGAGCAGGAAGGTGAGCCCTTCCTGGGCCGCTCGATGAGCAAGTCCAGCAACATCAGCGAAGAAACCATGCAGAAGGTGGACGCCGAGGTGCGCCGCATCATCGACGAGCAATACACCCTGGCCCGCAAGCTGATCGAGGACAACGCCGACAAGATGCACGCCATGGCCAAGGCCATGCTGGAATGGGAAACCATCGACATGGAACAGCTGGATGCCATCATGGAAGGCCGCGAACCCAGCCCGCCCAAGGACTGGACGCCGCGCCAGCCGCAGCAGCCCAAGGACGACGGCAACAGCAGCGGCGGTACCCCCGCAGCACATACTCCGTCGCCCAGCGGCGCCTGAACCTGATGGGCGCGTGAGCCGCGCCACTCTCCTGGGGGCCTTATGGCCCCTTTTTCTTTTTTCCCGCACCGGCGCTTGAGCTATGGCCCTTTGGCAAACCACCCGCTTTTCCCTGGATCTGACACGCCCACTGGTGATGGGCATCGTGAACAACACCCCGGACTCGTTTTCCGACGGTGGACAGCACCACAGCCCCCGCGCCGCCCTGCGCCATGCGGAAAAGCTGCTCAAAGACGGCGCCCACATCCTGGATATCGGCGGCGAGTCCACTCGCCCCGGCTCACCCCCGGTGCCCGAGGACGAAGAGCTACGGCGCGTACTGCCGGTCGTACAGGAAGCCGTGCGCCTGGGCGTCCCCATTTCGGTCGATACCAACAAGGCCGCCGTGATGCAGGCCGTGCTGGATGCCGGGGCGGACATCATCAATGACGTCTGGGCACTGCGCCAGCCAGGGGCGCGAGCCACCGTCGCCGCCCATCCCCACTGCGGCATCGTGCTGATGCACATGCACAAAACACCGCTGGACATGCAGCAGGCCCCGATGGCGGGTGACCCCGTGCCCCAGGTGCTGGAATTTTTGCAGCAGCAAACGCAGGCACTGCTGGCCTTGGGAGTCGAAGCCACCCGTATTGCCTGGGACTATGGCATTGGCTTTGGCAAAAGCGTGGAACAAAATTTTGCACTGCTGGCCCGGCAGCAGACCTTGCTGGCTCTAGACTTCCCCCTGCTGGCGGGCTGGTCGCGCAAAAGCGCCCTGGGCCATGTCACCGGCCTGCCGGTCGAGCAACGCCTGCTGCCCAGTGTGGCCGCCGCCCTGCTGGCCGTGGAGCGTGGCGCTCGCATCGTGCGGGTGCATGACGTCGCCGAAACGGTCGCCGCACTGGCCGTCTGGCAGGCGATGCACGATAACGGCTGACCCGTCGCGCCAACCTCACCCTGTTCCGTTCATTTCAGAAACACACCATGGCACGTAACTTTTTTGGCACCGACGGCATCCGTGGCACCGTCGGCCAGGCTCCGATCACCCCCGACTTCGTTCTGCGCCTGGGCCATGCCGTGGGCCGCGTCCTGAAACGCAGCCACGACAAGCCGCTGGTACTGATCGGCAAAGACACGCGCATTTCCGGCTACATGCTGGAGGCGGCGCTGGAAGCGGGCCTGAACTCCGCCGGGGCCAGCGTCATGCTGCTGGGGCCGCTGCCCACCCCGGGCGTGGCGTATTTGACGCGGGCGCAGCGGGCGCAATTGGGCGTGGTCATCAGCGCCAGCCACAACCCCTACCCGGACAACGGCATCAAATTCTTCAGCGCCCAGGGCAACAAGCTACCGGACGAGTGGGAAGAAGCCGTCGAGGCCGCCATGCAGGATGCGCCCCAATGGGTCAGCGCCGCCGAACTGGGCAAAGCCCAGCGCCTGGACGATGCCGCCGGCCGCTACATCGAGTTTTGCAAGAGTACGTTTGCCAACGACCTATCGCTGCACGGCCTGAAAATCGTCGTCGATGCCGCGCACGGCGCGGCCTACCACATTGCGCCCAAGGTGTTCCATGAACTGGGCGCCGAAGTGCTGTCCATCGGCTGCCAGCCCAATGGCCTAAACATCAACGACCAGGTCGGTGCCACCCACCCCGAGGCCCTGGCCCGGGCCGTGCGGGCCAACCATGCCGATTACGGCGTGGCCCTGGATGGCGATGCCGACCGCCTGCTCATGGTCAATGCCCAGGGGCGCATCTTCAACGGCGACGAACTGCTTTACCTGATGGTGCAAGATCGCCTGCAGCAAGGCCAGCGCGTGCCCGGCGCCGTCGGCACGCTGATGACCAACATGGCTGTGGAACTGGCCCTGCAGCAACAGGGCGTGGAATTTGTCCGTGCCAAAGTGGGCGACCGCTATGTGCTGGAGCAGTTGCACGCCAAGGGCTGGCAACTGGGCGGCGAAGGCTCGGGCCACCTGCTGGCGCTGGACAAGCACTCCACCGGCGATGGCCTGATCAGCGCCCTGCAGGTGCTGCAGGCCTGCGTGCGCAGCGGCAAGACCCTGGGGCAATTGCTGCAAGGCTTGCAGCTTTTTCCGCAGGAGCTGATCAACGTGCGCCTGCATCCCGGGCAGGATTGGCAAAACAGCCCTGCCCTCCAAAGCGTTCAGGCACAAGCGCAGCAGGCGCTAGCGGGTCAGGGCCGGGTACTGATCCGCGCCAGCGGTACCGAGCCGCTGCTGCGCATCATGGTCGAAGCGCAGGATGCCACCCAGGCCCTGCACTGGGCACAGCAATTGGCAGACAGTCTGCGCACTTGATACGCATCAAATCAGTGCGATTTGATTTACAGCAAATACCTATTTGATGCCCCTCGGATAATCACGCCGCCATGTCCCTCTCTGCCCCCACAACCCACCGCACACGCCGCCCCTGGGGCACGGTGTTGGCAGCGTTGGCCTTGTGGATGCAGCTATGGGCCGGGCAGGCCAGCGCCGCCCACCTGGCGAATGCCCTGGTGGAAGGCGTGTGGCGCAGCGACGTTTGCAGTGCCGCTGGCCCGCAGCAGGCGGACAGCCACACCCTGCAAGCGCTGTGCATCAGCGAGCACTGCCCCATGTGCGGTGCCACCGGGCACAACCCGCTGCCGCCAGCGGTCCAGCAGACATTGCAGCCACAGTGGCACCAGGGCGTCCATGCCCTGACCGGGCCACTGCCCCGGCAACACCATCCGGCACGGCTGCGCCCGCCGGCCCAGGCCCCGCCGGCAGCTTTCCAGGCTCCGGCAGCAGCCTTCCCGCTGCCACAACGAATGACTCTTGATACCTCCAGCTGACATCTTTTGAGCTGGAGGTTTTTTTATGCCCGCCGCTAGTCGGATCAGGCCAGTTGCAGGCGCTGGCGGGCTGCCTGGTATTCGGCCTGTAATTGCGCCACCAGTGCGGCAGCCGGCTGAATTTTGTCGATGGTGCCAATGCCCTGGCCGCAGCCCCAGATGTCTTTCCAGGCCTTGGCAGCAGCGTTGCCGCCAAAGTTCATCTTGCTGGGATCGGCCTCGGGCAGGTTCTCGGGGTCCAGGCCCGCAGCGCGGATGGACGGGGCCATGTAGTTGCCATGCACGCCGGTGAACAGATTGGTGTAGACGATGTCGTCGGAACTGCCATCGACGATGGCCTGCTTGTACGCCTCGCTGGCGCGGGCCTCGGCGGTGGCAATGAAGGCCGAGCCCATGTAGGCAAAGTCCGCCCCCATGGCCTGGGCGGCCAGGATGGCACCGCCCGAGGCGATGGCGCCGGACAGCGCCAGCGGGCCGTCGAACCACTGGCGGATTTCCTGCACCAGCGCAAACGGGCTTTTGCTGCCGGCGTGGCCGCCCGCGCCAGCGGCCACGGCGATCAGGCCATCGGCCCCTTTTTCAATCGCCTTATGGGCAAATTTGTTGTTGATCACATCGTGCAGCACCACCCCGCCCCAGCCATGCACGCCCTGGTTCACGTCCTCGCGGGCGCCCAGGCTGGTGATGACCAGCGGCACCTTGTATTTGGCGCAGATCTGCATGTCCTGCTCCAGCCGGTCGTTGCTCTTGTGCACGATCTGGTTGATGGCAAAGGGCGCAGAAGGCTGGTCGGGGTGGGCAGCGTCCCAGGCGGCCAGGGTTTCGGTGATTTCGGCCAGCCAGTCGTCCAGTTGCGCGGCGGGGCGGGCGTTCAGGGCGGGCATGGAGCCGACGATGCCCGCCTGGCACTGGGCAATCACCAGTTGGGGATTGCTGATGATGAACAAGGGCGAGCCGATGACCGGCAGGCGCAGCTTCTGCAAAACGGCGGGGATGCGTGACATGGTGGAGTGTCTCCTGAAAGAACAAGGTGAATATAAAAATATAGCTGCTTACGCTTGATATTTATTGTTTTCAAATACAAAAGCATCTGAATTTCAATAAATACCAGCGGAAACAGCTATGTTTTTAGAGTTAAGGTTTAGAACGCTTCCAGCGGCAAGGCGCAGGCGCTTTCGCCCCCGGTGCAGACGGTATGCGCCAGGCCGGGCACGCGGGTCAGGATGTGTTCGGCATAGAACTGTGCCGTGGTGATCTTGGCCTGCATGAAGGCCGCATCGTTGCCCGCCGCCAGTTGCTCCTGCGCCACCAGCAGGGCACGGCCCATCTGCCAGCCCGCCACCAGATTGCCGGTCAGCAGCAGGTAGGGCACGCTGCCGGCATACACCGCGTTGGGCGATGCCTTGGCTTTGCCCGCCACAAAGTCCACGGCCTGCAGGAAGGCTTCCCGGGCCGTTTGCAGATGGCGGGCCATCGACAAGGCCGCCGGGGTGGCGCTGGCTTGCAGGTCGGCCTCGGTCCTGGCGATCTGCTCGGCGATGGCGCGGGCGCTCTGGCCGCCGTCACGGGCCGTTTTGCGGCCCACCAGGTCGTTGGCCTGAATGGCGGTGGTGCCTTCGTAGATGGTCAGAATTTTTGCATCGCGGTAGTACTGGGCCGCGCCGGTTTCCTCGATGAAGCCCATGCCGCCATGCACCTGCACGCCCAGGCTGGTCACTTCCAGGCTCATCTCGGTGCTATAGCCCTTGACCAGCGGCACCATGAATTCGTAGAAGGTGGCATTGGCCTGGCGCACCGCCGCATCCGGGTGGTGGTGCGCCGCATCGTAGGCGGCGGCGGCGGTACTGGCCATGGCGCGGCAGCCTTCGGTAAAGGCCCGCATGGTCATCAGCATCCGGCGCACGTCCGGGTGGTGGATGATGCTGGCCGCCCCGGGCACGCTGCCATCGACCGGGCGGCTTTGCACGCGCTCGCGGGCGTACTGCACGGCACGCTGGTAGGCGCGTTCGGCCACGGCGATGCCCTGTACGCCCACGCCGTAGCGGGCGGCATTCATCATGATGAACATGTATTCCAGCCCCCGGTTTTCCTCGCCCACGAGGTAGCCGATGGCACCGCCGTGGTCGCCAAACTGCAGCACGGCGGTGGGGCTGGCCTTGATACCCATCTTGTGTTCGATGCTCACGCAGTGGGCGTCGTTGCGCTCGCCCAGGCTGCCATCGGCATTGACCAGGAACTTGGGCACAACGAACAGGCTGATGCCCTTGACGCCTTCCGGCGCCCCGGCCACGCGGGCCAGCACCAGGTGGACGATGTTCTCGGCCATGTCGTGTTCACCGTAGGTGATGAAGATCTTGGTGCCGAAGATTTTGTAGCTGCCGTCGGGCTGCGGGTCGGCCTTGGTGCGCACCAGCGCCAGGTCGGAGCCGGCCTGCGGCTCGGTCAGGTTCATCGTGCCCGTCCACTGGCCGGAAATGAGTTTTTCCAGGTACACCGCCTTGAGTTCATCGCTACCGGCGGTCAGCAGCGCCTCGATCGCGCCATCGGTGAGCAAGGGGCACAGGGCAAAGCTCAGGTTGGCGCTGTTGAGCATTTCCAGGCACGCCGCGCCGATGGTCTTGGGCAGCCCCTGGCCGCCGAAATCCACCGGGTGCTGCAAGCCCTGCCAGCCGCCTTCGGCAAACTGGGCAAAGGCATCCTTGAACCCCGGGGTGGTCGTGACCACCCCGTCTTTCAAACTCGAAGGATTGGTATCACCGGGAATGTTCAGCGGCTCGATCACGCCTTCGCACAGCTTGGCGCATTCTTCCAGCACGGCCTGGGCCGTTTCCAGCCCGGCATCTTCAAAGCCGGGGATTTGGGCCACTTGTTCGATGTTGGCCAGATGCTCCATGGCAAACAGCATGTCTTTGACGGGGGCGGAAAAACTCATCACGGATCTCCTGTGCAACGAAAGAACGATCGTTCTTTATTTTTACTTACGTATAAAAAAAGGGGGACAGTGCCCCCTTTGCTGTTCTCGCCCTGGCTTAGAACGTGTTTACGATCTCCACGCGGGCGTGCAGTCGCGGACTCGGGCGCTCTGCGGCGTTGCAAATCCTCGCCATAGCACCGCTATGGCTGCGGTTTGCGCCTGGCAGCCCATCCCGATCCGCTTCCCGCACCCCTTCGCGTCGAGATCGTAAACACGTTCTTACAGGGCTTTGACCAGTTCCGGCACCGCCGTGAACAGGTCGGCTTCGAGGCCGTAGTCGGCCACCGAGAAGATGGGCGCTTCGGGGTCTTTGTTGATCGCCACGATGACCTTGGAATCCTTCATCCCGGCCAAGTGCTGGATGGCACCGGAAATACCGCAGGCCACGTACAGCTGGGGCGCGACGATCTTGCCGGTCTGGCCCACCTGCAGGTCGTTGGGGGCATAGCCCGCATCGACGGCAGCACGCGAGGCACCGATGGCGGCGCCCAGCTTGTCGGCCAGGGGGGTGATGACTTCCTCGAACTTCTCGGCGCTGCCCAGGGCACGGCCACCGGAGACGATGATCTTGGCGGCGGTCAGCTCGGGGCGATCGCTCTTGGACAGTTCGCGGCCCACAAAGCTGCTCTTGCCCGAATCGGCCACGGCAGCAATGGTTTCCACGGCTGCGCTGCCACCGGTGGCAGCAGCGGCGTCAAAGCCGGTGCCGCGCACGGTGATGACCTTCACGCCATCCGCCGATTGCACGGTAGCGATGGCATTGCCGGCGTAGATGGGGCGCTCGAAGGTGTCGGCGCTCACCACCTTGGTGATGTCGGAGATTTGTGCCACATCCAGCTTGGCCGCCACGCGCGGGGCAGCATTCTTGCCGCTGGCCGTCGCCGGGAACAGGATGTGGCTGTAGCTGCCAGCCACCGCCAGCACCTGGGCCGCCAGGTTTTCGGCCAGGCCGTCCTTCAGCGCTGCGCCGTCGGCGTGCAGTACCTTGGCAACACCGGCGATCTGGGCGGCAGCAGCAGCGACGGCAGCGGCGTTTTCGCCAGCCACCAGCACATGCACCTCGCCACCGCAAGCAGCGGCTGCGGTCACGGTATTGAGCGTGGCGCTCTTGAGGGAGGCGTTGTCGTGTTCAGCAATAACAAGTGCGGTCATTTCCATATCCTCCTTAGATCACCTTGGCTTCGTTTTTCAGCTTTTCGACCAGGGCGGCGACGTCGGGCACCTTCACCCCGGCCTTGCGGCCAGCCGGTTCGGCAACGTTCACGGTCTTGATGCGCGGGGCCACGTCGACACCCAGGTCTTCCGGGGTCACGGTGTCCAGCGGCTTTTTCTTGGCCTTCATGATATTGGGCAGGGTGACGTAGCGCGGCTCGTTCAGGCGCAGGTCGGTCGTGACCACCGCAGGCAGGGCCAGGCTCAGGGTTTCCATGCCGCCATCGACTTCGCGAGTGACTTGCGCCTTGCCGTCTGCCACTTCCACCTTGGAGGCAAAGGTTGCCTGGGGCAGGTCGGTCAGGGCGGCAAGCATCTGGCCGGTCTGGTTGGCATCGTCGTCGATGGCCTGCTTGCCCAGGATCACCAGCCCGGGCTGCTCCTTGTCGACCAGCGCCTTGAGCAGCTTGGCTACGGCCAGGGGCTGCAATTCGGCATCGGTCTGCACCAGAATGGCGCGGTCAGCGCCGATGGCCATGGCGGTGCGCAGGGTTTCCTGGCATTGCGCCACGCCGCAGGAAACGGCGATGACTTCGGTGACAACACCTTTTTCCTTCAGGCGCACGGCCTCTTCGACGGCGATTTCGTCAAAGGGGTTCATGCTCATCTTGACGTTGGCGATGTCTACACCCGTGCCGTCCGATTTCACACGGACTTTGACGTTGTAGTCCACCACGCGCTTGACTGGGACCAATACCTTCATGCTGCGGCTCCTTACTACCTTGGAATTGACGTTAACGTAAACTGCACATTCTATGGCAGGAAAAAAATGCCAGTGTGCTTATTTAGCCCACCGGATCAGGAAATCCAGCTCCAATAAAATAGAACGACCGTTCGATTTTAAGCAGAATTGCACAAAAAGACCAATACCGATTGCCACAAATCACCAAGGGATTACCCTAGGATTTCCAGGCGGGTGTGCGCTTCTGAGCGAATGCCAGCGCCCCCTCCTGGGCATCGGCATCCATCATGTTGGCAGCCATGGTCTGCCCGGCCAGCTGGTACGCCGCTTCCAGCCCCATCTCCCGCTGTCGGTAGAGCATGGCCTTGCCCATACGGATGGCTGTCCGGGGCTTGCCCACGATGGACTGCACCAGTTTTTCAACCTCCGCATCCAGTGCATCCGCCGCCACCACGCGGTTCAGCAGGCCTTGTTCCAGGGCAGTCCGGGCATCGATGAAATCGCCCGTCAGCAGCATTTCCATGGCGTGCTTGAAAGGTACGTTGCGCACCAGGGGAACGCTGGGCGTGGCGCAGAACAGGCCGTAGTGGATGCCGCTGGTGGCAAAGCTGGCCTCGGTGCTGGCCACTGCCAAGTCGCACTGCGCCACGAGCTGGCAGCCTGCCGCCGTGGCCATGCCATGCACCCGGGCAATGACCGGAACCGGCAAATTCTGGATGGATTGCATAACCCGCGAGCATTGTGCAAACAATTGCCGGTACCAGGACAGATCGGGGTGCGCGGACATTTCCTTCAGGTTATGGCCCGCGCAAAAAGCCTTGCCGCTGCCTGCCAGCACCACGACGCGCAGCTGTTCGTCCCGGGCCAGCGCATCCAGCCGCTGCTGCAAGGCCGCCAGCATGTCCTGCCCCAGCGCATTGAAGCGCTGCGGGTCATTCAAGGTCAGTGTGGCGACACCCCGCCCATCCTGTTGCAGCAGTACCGGTTCCGGATTCATACACAGGCCTCCGGCTCACACATCGGCCAGAACGCGCAAGTGTGCTTCCACACTGCGGGCCAATGGACTCATCATGTAGCCGCCTTCAAGGCAGGAAACGATACGCCCCTTGGCGAAGCGGCGGGCAACGTCCTTGATTTTCTCGGTAATCCAGGTGTAGTCGTTTTCCGTCAGGCCCATCTGGCCCATGTCGTCTTCGCGGTGGGCATCGAAACCGGCGCTGATGAAGATCATCTCGGGTTTGAACGCCTCGAGCCGAGGCAGCCACATCATTTCGATCATCTCGCGCACTTCCATGCCTTTGGTATAGGCCGGCATCGGCACATTGAGCATGTTCGGCGCCGGGTCCTTGTCGCCGCTATACGGATAGAAGGGATGCTGGAAGAAGCTGACCATCAGCACCCGCTCGTCACCGGCAAGAATGTTTTCCGTGCCGTTGCCGTGGTGGACGTCGAAGTCAATGACTGCAACGCGCTGCAGGTTGCGCCGGTTCAAGGCATGTAAAGCGGCGATGGCTATGTTATTGAAAAAGCAGAACCCCATGGCCTTGTCGCGGCAGGCATGGTGTCCCGGCGGGCGAACGGCGCAAAAGGCGTTTTCCAATGCACCGGAAAGCACCGCGTCGGTTGCAGCCAGTGCCGCACCGGCAGAATGCCGTGCGGCATCGAAGGTAAAGGCGTTGATCGAGGTATCGGTGTCGATCTGCGCATAATCCGGCCCGCCGGCCTGCTGCTCTTCCAGCAGCCGGTCGGTCAAACCCCGTAGCGCGGCCACATACATGCGATCATGGGCCAGCTCGATATCTTCCCAGGTGGCTTGCGATGCCTCCTGGCGTTCCAGTGCATCGAAAACACCGCTGATCAACAACCGATCTTCAATGGCCGACAGCCGTTCCGGGCACTCTGGATGGCCCACGCCCATTTCGTGTTTACGGAATAAAGAGTGGCTGTAATACCCTGTTTTACTCATAACGCATTGCCTCCGCTTTCATCTTCTTCACCTTGGTTCAAGCATGTATACACACACCCTCCAAACCTTGTTACAGCAGCTTAACACGGTGCTTGTCGGCAAAAAACAGCAAGTGCAGGACTGCATCACCTGTTTGTTGGCAGGGGGACATTTACTCTTGGAAGATGTTCCCGGTGTGGGCAAGACCACCCTGGCCCATGCCCTGGCACACAGCCTAGGCCTGCAATTTTCACGGGTGCAGTTCACGGCGGACCTGATGCCCAGCGACCTCACCGGGGTGAGCGTGTACGAGGCCGCCGAGCAGCGCTTTCGCTTTCACCCCGGCCCGGTCTTTGCCCAAGTGCTGCTGGCCGATGAAATCAATCGCGCCAGCCCGAAAACCCAAAGCGCCCTGCTCGAAGCCATGGAGGAAAAGCAGGTCAGCATAGAAGGCGCAAGCCACCCTTTGCCGACGCCCTTTTTCGTCATCGCCACGCAGAACCCGCTGGAGCAGCTGGGTACCTACCCCCTGCCGGAAAGCCAGCTCGACCGCTTTCTGATGCGTATCAGCCTGGGCTACCCCAGCCGCGAAGCCGAGCGGCAATTGCTGCTCAACAACGGCCACCGCCACCTGGCCGACACCATCCAGACGCAAATCGACGACACCACCCTGGCGCAGCTGCAAGCAGCCGTGCTGCAAGTCCATACCGCCCCGTCCCTGCTGGACTACGTACAGGACTTGCTTGACGCCTCGCGCAGCGGGCAATGGTTTCGGCAAGGGCTGTCCCCGCGTGCCGGGATCGCTCTGGTGCGGGCGGCCAAGGCCCACGCCCTCCTCCAGGGGCGCGATTACGCGGCCCCGGACGATGTGCAGGCCATTTTTGTGCAGACCATGGCCCACCGGCTGCACCCCATCTCCACGGCGGGTCGCAGCAGCAGCGAACAAGCCCAGGCCATGCTGGCGGCCACGGCGCTGCCATGAGCGCCCCGCCCCGCCTGGGCCGCTGGCAGCAGCCATGGCAACGCTGGCTGGCCCGGCGCCATCCGCCCAGCGACCAGCAGGAACTGCGCCAGCGCACGATTTACGTACTGCCCACCCGGGCCGGCTGGTTCCTGGCACTGACGGTACTGCTGCTCCTGCTGGCGTCGATCAACTTCCAGCTCAACCTCGGCTACCTGCTCACCTTCTGGCTGCTGTCGGCGGCTGGCGCCAGCGTGGGGGTGGCATACCGCAACCTGCAAGGGCTGCAAGTGCGGCTTGGCCCGCTGCCGCCGGCGTTTGCACACCAAGCCGTGCAAGTTCCCGTCACGCTTTCAACTTCGGGCAACCGGCCACGCTACGCCATCGGCCTGGCCTTTCTGCCACAGCCAGCCGATCGGCCGCTGGCCTTCAGCGATGTCGCAGACAGCACCCCGACGGCCCTGAGTTTTACCCCCGGCGCCCGGGGCTGGCAGCCCCTGCCCCGGGTGCTGCTGCAATCGCACTACCCCTTGGGCATTTTCCGGCTATGGAGCTACTGGCAGCCCCACAGCCGTTTGCTGACCTACCCGGCGCCAGAAACACCCTGCCCGCCGCTGCCGGATGCACACAGCCCGCCAACGGCCGCTGCCACCGCCGCCCCCCACGGCGGCCAGGAGGCACAGGACGGCGTGCGCCCCTACCAGCGCGGTGACCGCGTGCGGGACATCGTCTGGAAAAAGTCGGCGCAGGCCCTGGCCAGCGGCAACGGCGAACTGGTCGTGCGCAGCTACCAGGGACAGGCAGCACAGTGGCTCTGGCTGGATGCCCAGGCCACAGGCTTGCCGGGCCGGGAAGCACAAATTGCCCGCCTGACCGCCTGGGTGCTGCACGCGCACGAACACCACAGCCAGTGGGGCCTGCACCTGCCCAGCGGCACCCGCATCCCGCCAGACAGCGGCGGCGCCCACTTGCAGCGCTGCCTGCACGCCCTGGCGGTGGAGCCGGGCTGACGGCCGGCAGCCGTTGGACCCCAGCAGGATTCAGGGCGAAAAAAACCTGCAAGCAATGCTTGGCAGGCTATGACGCTGAAACGTGATTTGGTGGGTCGTAGTGGGATCGAACCACTGGCTTCCACCGTGTGAAGGTGGCACTCTACCGCTGAGTTAACGACCCGGCAAGTGTGGTGGGTGATGCAGGGTTTGAACCTGCGACCCCTGCCGTGTGAAGGCAGTGCTCTACCGCTGAGCTAATCACCCCTCGCATTGAATGGCACCGTCTGCCGATGCCACTGAGCGAAAGCAGGGATTATGGCACAAATTTATCCGACACCCAGGTTGCGCCAGATAGTTTTTCCGTTGCTGGCTTTATCGATGGCCTCCAGGGCTTCGGCGTGGGCCGTCAGCTCGTGGGGCGTGGCTTGCAGGATGGGCAGGGCAAACTGGCGCAGGTCGATCCGGTTGCGGGCATCGTCCCCTGCGCCGAAGCCGCCGCCCAGGCCGTCATCACCCAGCAAGGCATGTTGGCCACGGGTCATGTAGATGTAGACGTCGGCCAGCAGCTCGGCGTCCAGCAGGGCGCCGTGCAGGGTGCGGCCGCTGTTGTCCACGCCCAGGCGGTCGCACAGGGCGTCCAGGGAGTTGCGCTTGCCGGGGAACAGATCCTTGGCCATGGCCAGGGAGTCGGTCACGTCGCTGACGTAGGTTTTCAGCGGCGGCAGGCCGAGCAGGGACAGTTCCTTGTCCAGAAAACCCATGTCGAAAGGTGCGTTGTGAATGACCAGTTGCGCCCCTTGCAGGTAGGCCAGGATGTCCTGCGCTTTTTGCGCGAACTTGGGTTTGTCGCTGAGGAACTCGGTCGTCAGGCCGTGGATGCGCAGGGCGTCCTCATGGCTGTCGCGCTCCGGGTTGAAGTACAGGTGCAGGTTGTTGCCGGTGAGCTTGCGCCCGACCAGCTCGACGCAGCCTAGTTCGATGACCCGGTCGCCGTTCTCGGGCGACAGGCCGGTGGTTTCAGTATCCAGAACGATGATGCGTTGCATGGTTTTATTATTTTTATAGCTTTCTCCGCTTGATATTTCTTGTTTTTAGAATGTTTTGTATCTAAAAACATTGAATGACGTGCGGGAACAGCTATTTTTTTAAATTAGACGCGGAAGCTTTCGCCGCAGCCGCAGCGATCGCGTTCGTTGGGATTCTTGAACTGGAAGCTTTCGTTCAGGCCGTTGCGCACGAAGTCCACTTCCGTGCCGTCCAGCACGGCAAGGTTTTCCGGCGCGACGATGAGCTTGGCGCCGTGCTGCTCGAACACGACGTCGTTGGCTGCAGCCTCATCGACGTAATCCAACTGGTAGGCAAAGCCGGAGCAGCCGGTGGTTTTGATGCCCAGGCGTACGCCCACGCCATGTCCGCGGCGTTGCAGGTGCTGGGCGACGTGGCGGGCGGCGGCTTCGGTCAGGG
The DNA here is from genome assembly GCF_042654765.1 of Comamonas nitrativorans. Lineage (NCBI taxonomy): Bacteria > Pseudomonadati > Pseudomonadota > Betaproteobacteria > Burkholderiales > Comamonadaceae > Comamonas > Comamonas nitrativorans. The sequence continues at coordinate 89,999 of NZ_JBHSEW010000010.1, forward strand.
TGATGGTGGTCATGGTGATGCGTTTCCTTGTCATGAGAGTGCTGTCGACGGCTGGCCGGCCGGGTGCTGGCAGGTGTAGTGGGCGATGGCACTGCGCACGGCATCCTGCACCAGCATGGCGCCGAACACCCGTGCCGGGGGCACGCCCAGCGCCTGCACCAGTTGGCTGCTGGTGAGCTGCTGCGCTTCATCCAGGGTTTTGCCGTGCAGCCACTCGGTCATCAGCGATGCAGCGGCGATGGTGGCGGTATCGCCATAGGCCTTGAAGCGCACCGCCCGAATCTGCGCCGGCAGCCCGGCCTGCACCTGGATTTGCAGTTGGACGACGGCGCCATTCTCCGGACTCCCCACCAGGGCGGTGCCAATATCCGGTGCGGACGCAGCAAAGGCCCCGGCGTTGCGCGGGTGGCGGCTGTGTTCCAGCAGCAGATCGGAATACTCGGGAGAGGCCATTGCCGGATTGTCTCCAAACTTGCGCAATCCTGCTGGAGCAGGGAAAGGAGCGGTACCCGACAGGCGCGGGGCTTACCGGGCAGCGGGCCACGTCATGTTGGCAACATCCACCCCCTGCTGGTGCAGATCCCACAGGGGACTCAAGCTGCGCAGATGCTGGACAGCGGCACGGATGCTGGCAATGGCATGGTCGATGTCCGCCTCGGTGGTGAAGCGGCCATAGCTGATGCGCAGGCTGCTGTGCGCCAGGGCATCGCTGCGCCCCAGGGCACGCAGGACATGGCTGGGTTCGATGCTGGCCGAGGTGCAGGCCGAGCCGCTGGACAGCGCCACGTCGGCCACGCCGGTCATGAGCGCCTCGCCCTCGATATGGGCAAAGCTGAAGTTCAGGTTGTGCGGCACCCGGTGCCCGGCATCGCCGTTGAGGAAGACCTGTTCCAGATCGGCCAGCCCGGCCAGCAGACGCTGCTGCAGGCGCTGGGCATGGGCCGTATCCTCTGCCATCTCCAGCCGGGCCAGCCGGAAGGCTTCGCCCATGCCGACGATCTGGTGCGTGGGCAGGGTGCCCGAGCGCAGGCCGCGCTCGTGCCCGCCGCCGTGCATTTGCGCCTGCAGGCGCACGCGCGGCTGGCGGCGCACGTACAGGGCGCCGATGCCCTTGGGGCCATAGGTTTTGTGCGAGGCCAGACTCATCAGGTCGATGGGCATGGTTTGTACGTCCAGCACGATCTTGCCGCTGGCCTGGGCTGCATCGACGTGAAAGACGATGCCGCGCTCGCGGCACAGGCGGCCGATGGCGGCCAGATCCTGCACCACGCCGATTTCGTTGTTCACCGCCATGACGCTGACCAGGATGGTGTCCGGGCGCAAGGCGGCTTGCAACGCGGCCAGATCGAGCAGGCCATTGGGCAGCACGTCTAGGTAGGTGACGCTGAAGCCCTGCCTTTCCAGGGCACGCATGGTGTCCAGCACGGCCTTGTGTTCGGTCTTGACGGTGACGAGGTGCCGGCCCTTGTCCTGGTAGGCCAGGGCCGCGCCGGTAATGGCCAGGTTGTCCGATTCGGTGGCGCCGCTCGTCCACACGATGTCCCGCGCCTGGGCGCCGATCAGTGCGGCCACATGGCTGCGGGCCTGCTCAACGGCCTCCTCGGCCTCCCAGCCCCAGGCGTGGCTGCTGGAAGCGGGGTTGCCGAAATGCTCGGCCAGCCAGGGCACCATCGCCTGCACCACGCGCGGATCGACCGGTGTGGTGGCGGCGTAATCGAGGTAAACAGGCCGCTTACGCGGCACCGGCACGGCGCTCACGATTTATTGAAGGCGTTGCCCAGGGCGAAGACCGAATTGGGCGCATTCACCCGGATGGGCTTGACCACCGGGGCCGAGGAAATCGCCCGGCGCACCACCGGCTTGTCTTCGATCTGAATACCCCGGGCCAGTTGGTCCTCGACCAGTTTTTGCAGGGTGACGGAGTTGAGGAACTCCACCATGTGGCGGTTCAACGCCGCCCACAGGTCGTGCGTCATGCAGCGGCCCTGTTCGCCCAGGCAGTTTTCCTTGCCGCCGCACTGGGTGGCGTCAATCGGCTCGTCGACCGAGGTGATGATGTCGGTGACGGTAATGTCCGCCGCCTTGCGGGCCAGGGTGTAGCCGCCGCCGGGGCCACGGGTGGACTCGACCAGCTCGTTGCGGCGCAGCTTGCCGAACAGCTGCTCCAGGTAGGACAGGGAAATTTGCTGGCGCTGGCTGATCGCCGCCAGAGTGACGGGGCCGCTGTTCTGGCGCAGGGCCAAATCGATCATGGCAGTAACGGCAAAACGGCCTTTGGTGGTCAAACGCATCGCAAGCTCCTTCAGAAATGAGTTCAAGAATCCCAAAAACGGAAAAACCGGCCTATGCCAGAAAGCCTTGTTCAAGACGGGAAGCCATGGTTTTTTATTTCTTGAGTGATTTGTAGGACTATACCATAAAAACCCAATAACCCAGTCGGATAAAGTGAAATAAGAATCATCCACAAATACCAGGGGGGGGTGTAGGGAGTACGCCCTAGACCCCGAGCAGCTGATTTTTCAGCAGCGCCAACCGATCGCGCAGCCGTGCGGCCGATTCGAACTCCAGGCGCTTGGCGCAGTCGAGCATTTCTTTTTCCACGCGCTTGATTTCCTTGGCCAGATCGGCCTCGGACAGCACGGCCACCGCCTGCGCCCCGGCAGCGGCGCGGGCCACTTCGCGGCTTTGTTGCTGGGATTTATCGCTATAGACACCATCGATCAAATCCTTTACGCGCTTGACGATGGCCTTGGGCTCGATGCCATGCTCCAGGTTGAACGCAGTTTGTTTGGCACGGCGGCGCTCGGTTTCGTCGATGGCGCGGCGCATGGAGTCGGTGATGCGGTCGGCGTACAAAATGGCCTTGCCGTGCAGGTTGCGGGCGGCGCGGCCAATGGTCTGGATCAGGCTGCGTTCGGCCCGCAGAAAACCTTCCTTGTCGGCATCCAGAATCGCCACCAGCGACACCTCGGGGATGTCCAGCCCCTCGCGCAGCAGGTTAATGCCCACCAGCACGTCGAACGCGCCCAGGCGCAGGTCGCGGATGATTTCCACGCGCTCCACGGTGTCGACATCGGAATGCAGATAGCGCACGCGCACGCCGTTTTCGCTGAGGTACTCGGTGAGCTGTTCGGCCATGCGCTTGGTCAGCGTGGTGATCAGCACCCGTTCATTCTGCTGCGCCCGCAGGCGGATTTCCTGCAACACATCGTCTACCTGGCTGCTGGCGGGGCGCACTTCGATTTCGGGATCGACCAGACCGGTCGGGCGCACCACCTGCTCCACCACCTGGCCGCTGTGCTGCTTTTCGTAATCGGCAGGCGTGGCCGAGACGAAGATCGCCTGGCGCATCCGCTGCTCGAACTCCTGCAGCTTCAAAGGCCGGTTGTCCAGCGCCGACGGCAGGCGAAAGCCGTATTCGACCAGCGTGGTCTTGCGCGAGCGGTCGCCGTTGTACATGGCCGAGAGCTGGCCCATCATCTGGTGGCTTTCGTCCAGGAACATCAGCGCATCCTTGGGCAGATAGTCGGTCAGCGTGGCCGGCGGCTCGCCCGGCGCCGCGCCGGAGAGGTGGCGCGAATAGTTCTCGATGCCCTTGCAGTGGCCCAGCTCCGAGAGCATTTCCAGATCGAAGCGCGTGCGCTGCTCCAGGCGCTGGGCCTCGACCAGCTTGCCGGCCTCGACAAACTGCTGCACGCGCTCGCGCAATTCTTCCTTGATGGTGTCCACCGCCCGCAACACCACGTCACGCGGCGTCACGTAATGGCTGCTGGGGTAAACGGCAAAACGCGGAATGCGCTGCTGCACCTGACCGGTGAGCGGGTCGAACAGTTGCAGTCCGTCCACCTCGTCGTCGAACAGCTCGATGCGGATGGCCAGCTCGGAATGCTCCGCCGGGAACACGTCGATGGTGTCCCCGCGCACGCGGAACTTGCCCCGGCTGAAATCGTCGTCGTTGCGCTGGTACTGCATGCGCACCAGCTGGGCGATCAGCTCGCGCTGGGGGATGCGGTCGCCCACGCGCAGCATCAGCACCATCTGGTGGTAGCTCTCCGGCTCGCCAATACCGTAAATGGCCGAGACGGTGGCAACGATGACCACGTCGCGGCGCTCCAGCAGGCTTTTGGTGCAGGACAGGCGCATCTGCTCGATATGCTCGTTGATGGCGCTGTCCTTTTCGATGAACAGGTCGCGCTGGGGCACATAGGCTTCGGGCTGGTAGTAGTCGTAGTAGCTGACGAAATACTCCACCGCGTTCCTGGGGAAAAACTCGCGAAACTCGCTGTAAAGCTGCGCGGCCAGCGTCTTGTTCGGCGCAAACACGATGGCCGGGCGGCCCAGCCGGGCAATCACGTTGGCCATGGTGAAGGTCTTGCCCGAACCTGTCACGCCCAGCAGGGTCTGGAAGGCTTCGCCGTCTTGCACACCCTCGACCAGCTGCGCAATGGCCGTGGGCTGGTCGCCCGCCGGGGGATAAGGCTGGAACAGCGCAAACGGGGAGTTTTCAAAATGAACGAATTGCCCTGCCGGGGCAGGAGAAGGTGTCGGTTGTTGCATAGGGGAATGCTCCGGGGCGTGCCAGCGCAAGGGCTGCCCGCTGTCAGAACGTGTTGACGATCTCAGGCCAGTAACTCGCACAACATATCGATATGTGCCTGGCGGTAGTGCGGATCGGGTTCGCCGCCCTCGCCAAAAACCGTATGCCACAGCAGCACATGCACGATGGGCGACAGCACCAGCCAGGGATGGCGGGCCAGCACCGTGTCTTTTCTGCCGCTGGCCTCCAGATTCTTCTGGATCACCTGCATGACCTGCTGGGTGTGTCCGTGAGTGAGTTTTTTCCACTCGTCCACCCGCATCGGCACGCGCTCGCGCTCGGGGATCAAGAGGCGCAGGAGTGTAATCACATCCGGGGCCAGCAGGGCTGCGTGCAGCCGATCGACCGTCCATTCCGCCAGCGCCCGCGTGCCTGCACCGGCGGCCAGTTGCGGCATCTGCGCCCAGTCGGTGCGGTTCAGGGTGCGGTCGAGCAATGCCTTGAAGATGGCATCCTTGCTGTCGAAATGGGCATACAGCCCGCCTTTGGACAAGCCGCAGCGCTGTGCGATGTCGTCCATCCGCGCCGCAGTAAACCCGCGGCGGGAAAACTCCTGCAGCGCCGCATCCAGTATCTGCGGCACACGCTGCGCAGGCGCCAGCCGCAGCCTGCGCTTGGGCCGATATGTATCGTTTTGAATCATGCTGGGTATTGTCGAGCCTCAAGGACTGTGGGAAGCACGTCGGAACAAACCGTTAGATACCGACTAGTCGGTTGTTATACTCTTTTTCACGATGCACAAAATCCTGATTCCCCCTGTGATTTTCCCTGCCCCGCAGGGTTGGCTGGCACGGGCGCATGGCCTCCCGGCCCTGCTGCTGGCACTGGGCCTGGCCGGCTGCACCAGCCTGGCCCCGCCGCACGAGCGCCCGCCCAGCACCCTGCCCGCGCAGTTTGCCGACGCAGGCGCAACGCAGCCCCATGCAGCCAGCCAGCTGGCCTGGCGTGACTACTTCCAGCACCCTGAACTGCAAACCTTGATCGACCAGGCCCTGCTGCACAACCGCGACCTGCGGGCCGCCATGCTGCAAGTGGCGCAGGCCCGCGCCGCCTACGGCATTGCCCGCGCCGAGCGTAGCCCGGCAGTGGGCGTGGGGCTGGAGTCGCAACGGGCGCTGGTGCCGGGCGACCTGAACATCAGCGGCCAGCCGGTGATCTCCAGCCAGCACCAGCTGGGCGTGGGCTTTACCAGCTGGGAGCTGGATGTGTGGGGCCGCATCCGCAGCATGAACGAAGCCGCCCTGCACAGCTACTGGGCCAGCGCCGAAGGCCAACGCGCCGCCCAACTGCTGCTGGTGGCCCAGGTGGCCGATGGCTGGCTGGCCGTGCGCGAGCTGGACTGGCGCATCCACCTGGCGCAAGAAGCCCTAACCACCCGTGCCGAAGCGCGGCGCGTGTTCGCCCGCCGGGTAGAGGTGGGATCGTCATCGCGCCTGGACTTTGTGCAGGTCGAGCTGCTCTGGCAGCAGGCCAGCACGCTGGTGGCCCAGTTGCAGCTCCAGCGCAGCACCCAGATGCACGCCCTGGGCCTGCTGGTCGGGCAGTCCGATCTGGCACTGGCCCCCAGCGCCCAGCCGCTGTCGGCCCTGCTGGCATTGCCGCCGCTGGCACCGGGCCTGCCCGCGCAACTGCTGGAAAACCGCCCGGACATCCTGGCTGCCGAACACCAGTTGCAGGCCGCCAACGCCCGCATCGGCGCAGCGCGGGCCATGTACTTTCCGCGCATTGCGCTCACCGCACTGGGGGGCACGGCCAGCGCCGAACTGGACGGCCTGTTCGCCTCGGGCAGCCGTGCCTGGACGTTTGCGCCCAGCATTTCGCTGCCGCTGTTCGACGGTGGCCGGCGCAAGGCCAACGTGCAATTGAGCGAGGTGCAGCGCGAGCAGGCCGTGAACCAGTACCAGCGCACGATCGAAGCGGCCTTCCGCGACGTGGCCGACGCCCTGGCAGCCAACCAATGGCTGGCCACGCAACTGGACAGCCTGCAGGCCACCGAAACCACCCTGACCGAACGCGCCCGCCTGGCCCGGCGGCGCTATGACGCGGGGGCGACGCGCTACTTCGAGGTGCTGGATGCCGAGCGCGACCTGCTCGCCGCCCAGCAGCAGGTGGTGCAGGCCCAGCGGGCGCTGCTGGGCGCACGTTTACAGCTCTACACCGCCCTGGGCGGCGGCAGCGCCCACCTGCCCCTGCCTGCCGCGCAGTAAAAAAGAACATTCAGGAAAGCACGCCATGGACGCACGCATCAAAAAATGGATCGCCCCCGCAGCCCTTGCCCTGGTGGCCGCAGCCGCCTATCTGGCCTGGAACACCAGCCACAACGGCGGCCCCGGCCCCGGCTTCATCCAGGGCAATGGCCGCATCGAGGCCACCGAGATCGACATCGCCACCAAGCTGCCGGGCCGTCTGGCCGAGGTGCTGGCCGCCGAGGGCGACTTCGTCCAGACCGGTGACGCACTGGCCCGCATGGACGTGGCCACCCTGCAGGCCCAGCGCAGCGAGGCCGTGGCCCGCCACGCCCAGGCGCAGCACGGCGTAGCCACCGCCCATGCCCAGGTAGCGCTGCGCGAAAGCGACCTGCGGGCCGCCCAGGCGCAAGTGGCGCTGCGCGAAAGCGAGCTGGATGCCGCCCAGCGCCGCCTGGCCCGCTCGACCGAGCTGGCCCGCGATGGTGCATCCTCCCAGCAGGAACTGGACGACGACCGTGCCCGCGAACGCAGCGCCCAGGCTGCCGTGACCGCCGCCAAGGCGCAGGTGGACGCCGCCCGCGCCGCCGTGCAGGCCGCACGCACCCAGGTTACGGGGGCAGAGGCTCAGGTCGAGGCCGCCCAGGCCAGCGTCGAGCGCATCGACGCCGACCTGCAGGACGCCACCCTCACCGCCCCGCGCGATGGGCGCGTGCAGTTCCGCATTGCCCAGGAAGGCGAAGTGCTGGGGGCCGGGGGCCGGGTGCTGAATCTGGTCGATCTGTCCGACGTGTACATGACCTTCTTCCTGCCCGAAACCGCCGCCGGGCGCGTGGCCATCGGCAGCGAGGCCCGCATCGTTCTGGACGCAGCGCCGCATATCGTGATCCCGGCCACCATCCGCTTTGTCTCGGCCACCGCGCAATTCACGCCCAAGACGGTGGAAACCGCCAGCGAGCGCCAGAAGCTCATGTTCCGCGTGCGGGCGCAGATTGACCGCGAGCTGCTCGCCCGCCACCTGCAGCAGGTCAAGACCGGCCTGCCCGGCGTGACCTGGGTGAAGCTGGATGCCAACGCCGCCTGGCCCGCCAGCCTGCAACCCAACGTTCCGCAGTAAGCGCCATGCAGACCCCCGTTGTTCACCTGACCGATGTCGCCCTGCGCTACGGCCCCGCCTGCGCCCTGGACGGGGTGACGCTGGACATTCCCGGCGGGCGCATGGTCGGCCTGATCGGGCCGGACGGCGTGGGCAAGTCCAGCCTGATGGCGCTGATTGCCGGTGCCCGCATCATCCAGCAGGGCCGGGTCGAGGTGCTGGGCGGCAGCATGGCCGAGCGCCGCCACCGCAACGCCATCCAGCCGCGCGTGGCCTACATGCCCCAGGGACTGGGCAAGAACCTGTACCCCACGCTGTCGGTGGAAGAAAACCTGCAATTCTTCGCCCGCCTGTTCGGCCACGATGCGGCCGAGCGGCGCCGGCGCATCGACGATCTGACCCAGGCCACCGGGCTGCACAAATTCCTGGCCCGCCCGGCCGGCAAGCTCTCGGGCGGGATGAAGCAGAAGCTGGGCCTGTGCTGCGCCCTCATCCACGACCCCGACCTGCTCGTCCTGGACGAGCCGACCACCGGCGTCGACCCGCTGGCCCGCGCCCAGTTCTGGGACTTGATCGCCCGCATCCGCACCACCCGCCCGGGCATGAGCGTGCTGGTGGCCACCGCCTACATGGACGAGGCCCAGCGCTTCGACTGGCTAGTGGCCATGGACGCGGGGCAGGTGCTGGCCACCGGCACCCCCGCCGAGCTGCTGGCGCAGACCGGCACGCAGCATCTGGAAGCCGCCTTCATCGCCCTGCTGCCCGCCGAGAAAAAACGCGACCATGCCGAAGTGGTCATCCCGCCGCTGCAGGCGCACGCGGACGACATCGCCATCGAGGCGCGTGACCTGACCATGCGCTTTGGCGACTTCGTGGCTGTCGATCACGTCAACTTCCGCATCCGGCGCGGAGAGATTTTCGGCTTCCTCGGCTCCAACGGCTGCGGCAAATCGACCACCATGAAGATGCTCACCGGCCTGATGCCCGCCAGCGAAGGGCAGGCCTGGCTGTTCGGCAACCTGGTGAACCCGCACGACATCGCCACGCGCCGGCGCGTGGGCTATATGTCGCAAGCCTTCTCGCTGTACGGGGAACTGACGGTGCAGCAGAACCTGGTGCTGCACGCCCGTTTGTTCCACGTGCCGGAGAGCGAAGTGCCCGCCCGCGTGCAGGAAATGCTGGAGCGCTTCGGCCTGCAGGGCGAGGCCGATGCCCTGCCCGAACGCCTGCCCCTGGGCCTGCGCCAGCGCCTGTCGCTGGCCGTGGCGATGGTGCATCGGCCCGAGCTGCTCATCCTGGACGAGCCGACCTCGGGCGTCGACCCCGTGGCACGCGACCAGTTCTGGCGGCTGCTGGTGGAGCTGTCGCGCCGCGATCAGGTGACGATCTTCATCTCCACCCACTTCATGAACGAGGCCGAACGCTGCGACCGCATGTCCATGATGCACGCGGGCCGGGTACTCGATAGCGATGCCCCCGCCGCCCTGGTCGCCAAGCGCGGCGCGGCCACACTGGAAGAAGCCTTTATCGGCTACCTGCTCGAAGCCTCGGGCGAGGCTGCACCCGCCCCCGTGGATAAATCAAAAAACATAGCTTCTTCCGATGATTCAAAGCCATTTTCAGAAATAAAACCATCTGAAAACATTGCCAAATCATCAGAAACAGCTTCTCCAAAAATAGCATCCCACCCCGCCACCCCGGCTTTCAGCCTGCAACGCCTGTGGAGCTATGTCTGGCGCGAAACCCTGGAGCTGCAACGCGACCCGGTACGCGCCACGCTGGCGCTGGTCGGTTCGCTGGTGCTGATGGTGGTGATCGGCCTGGGCATCAACATGGACGTGGAAAGCCTGCGCTTTGCCGTACTCGATCACGACCAGACCAGCATCAGCCGCAGCTACGCGCAAAGCCTGTCCGGCTCGCGCTACTTCACCGAGCGGGAACCCATCGCCAGCTACGACGAACTCGACCAGCGCATGCGCAGCGGCGAACTGTCGCTGGCGCTGGAAATCCCTCCCGGCTTTGGCCGCACCGTGCTGGCGGGCAGGCCCGCCGCCATCGGCGCATGGTTCGACGGCGCCATGCCCCAGCGCGGCGAAACCGTGAGCGGCTACGTGCAGGGCATCCACCAGCACTGGCTGGCCGAGCAGGCCCGCGAGCGCACCGGCATGCAGCCGGGCAGCAGCGTGGCGGTGGAAACGCGCTTTCGCTACAACCCGGACGTGAAAAGCCTGCCCGCCATGGCCCCCGCCGTCATGCCCATGCTGCTGCTGATGCTGCCCGCCATGCTCACCGCCCTGGCCGTGGTGCGCGAGAAAGAGCTGGGTTCCATCCTCAACCTGTACACCACCCCGGTCACGCGCGTGGAATTTCTGCTGGGCAAGCAACTGCCCTACGTGCTGCTGGCCATGCTCAACTACCTGCTGATGTGCACCCTGGCGGTGTTCGCCTTTGGCGTGCCGATCACCGGCAGCTTTGCCACGCTCACCCTGGCGGCGCTGCTGTTTTCCATCGTCGCCACGGGCATGGGGCTGCTGGCCTCGGCGGTCACGCGCAGCCAGATCGCCGCCATGTTCTTTGCCATGCTGGGCACGATATTGCCGGCCTCGCAGTTTTCCGGGTTGACCGACCCGGTGTCGTCCCTGGAAGGCGCGGGCCGCTGGGTGGGCGAGATTTATCCGGCCACCCACATGTTCGCCATCAGCCGGGGCGTGTTCAGCAAGGCGCTCGACCTGGGCGACCTGACGGCGGCCTTCACCGCGCTGGCGCTGGCCATTCCCGTCATCATGGGCATTGCCATCTGGGCGTTGCCCAAACAGGAGCGCTAATGAATAGGAGCGCCAATGCCATGACCATGCTGCTGACCCTGAAAAACATCTGGCGCCTGGGCATCAAGGAGCTGTGGAGCCTGTGGCGCGACCCGGTGATGCTGATCCTGATCGTCTACACCTTCACCGCCTCGGTCTACACCGCTGCCTCGGCCATGCCCGAGACGCTGCACCACGCGCCCATCGCCATCGTCGATCAGGACAACTCGCCGCTGTCCAGCCGCATCGCCTCGGCGTTCTACCCGCCGCACTTCATGCCGCCGCAACTGCTGTCCTGGCACGAGGTGGATGCGGGCATGGACGCGGGCAACTTCACCTTTGCCCTGACCATCCCGCCCAACTTCCAGCGCGACGTGCTGGCGGGCAAGAACGCCGCCCTGCAACTGAACGTGGACGCCACGCGCATGAGCCAGGCATTCAGCGGCAGCGGCTACATCCAGCAGATCGCCCTGGCCGAAGTGCGCGAGTTCACCCAGCGCCACCGCGCCGCCGCCGACCTGCCCGTGGCGCTGGAGCTGCGGGCCCGCTTCAACCCGGGGCTGAACAAGATCTGGTTCGGGGCGCTGATGCAGATCATCAACAACGTGACCATGCTCTCCATCATCCTGACCGGCGCAGCACTGATCCGCGAGCGCGAACACGGCACCATCGAGCATCTGCTGGTCATGCCCGTCACGCCCACGCAGATCATGCTGGCCAAGGTCTGGTCGATGGGCGCAGTGGTGCTGCTGGCCGCCGGCGTCTCGCTCAACCTGGTGGTGCGCGGCCTGCTGCAGGTGCCCATCGAAGGCAGCATCCCCCTGTTCATGGCCGGGGCCGCGCTGTGCCTGTTTGCCACCACGGCGATGGGCATCTTTCTGGCCACTATCGCCCGCTCCATGCCGCAGTTCGGGCTGCTGATGGTATTGATTCTGCTGCCGCTGCAACTGCTCTCGGGCGGCATGACGCCGCGCGAATCCATGCCGCAACTAGTGCAGACCGTCATGCTGCTGGCGCCCACCACCCACTTCGTCGAGCTGGGCCAGGCCATCCTGTACCGGGGCGCCGGGCTGGACGTGGTGTGGCAGCCCTTTCTGGCGCTGGCCATCATCGGCAGCGCCCTGTTCGCCCTGTCGCTGGCGCGGTTTCGCAAGACCATCAGCCAGATGGCATAGCCTCATCCCTGCCGCCCTGGATTGGGCATGGGCCCGCGCATGACAAGTTCACGCCATTGCCGGCAAAAACACCCGGCCGGGACTTAAAATGGAGGGCTTTCCCTGGCGCCGTCCGGGCTGCCATCGAGAGGGAGAGCACGCTTTCTTTCTACCCTCAAGGACAAAAAACCATGTCTCTGTTTTCCGCTGTCGCAATGGCTCCCCGTGACCCCATCCTGGGCCTGAACGAACAATACGCTGCCGATACCAACCCGCAAAAAGTCAATCTGGGCGTGGGCGTGTACTTCGACGACAACGGCAAGTTGCCCCTGCTGCAGTGCGTGCAAGCGGCTGAAAAAGCCCTCATGGACACCCCGACAGCCCGTGGCTATCTGCCCATCGACGGGATTGCCGCCTACGACAACGCCGTCAAGGCCTTGGTGTTCGGTGCCGACGCCGAACCCGTGACCAGCGGCCGCGTCGCCACCGTGCAGGCCCTGGGCGGCACCGGCGGCCTGAAAATCGGCGCCGACTTCCTGAAAAAGCTCAATCCCGACGCCAAGGTGCTGATCTCCGACCCGAGCTGGGAAAACCACCGCGCCCTGTTCACCAACGCCGGCTTCACCGTCGAAACCTACGCCTACTACGACGCCGCCAAGCGCGGCGTGAACTTCGACGGGATGCTGGACAGCCTCAACGCCGCCGCCCCCGGCACCATCGTGGTGCTGCACGCCTGCTGCCACAACCCCACCGGCTACGACATCACCCCCGCGCAGTGGGATCAGGTGGTCGCCGCCGTCAAGGCCAAGGCCCTCGTCCCCTTCCTGGACATGGCCTACCAGGGCTTTGGCCACGGCATCCAGGAAGACGGCGCGGCCATCCAGAAATTCGTCGCGGCCGGGCTGACCTTCTTCGTCTCCACCTCCTTCTCCAAGAGCTTCAGCCTGTACGGCGAGCGCGTCGGCGCCCTGTCCGTGCTGTGCCAGGACAAGGAAGAAGCCGCCCGCGTCCTCTCGCAACTGAAAATCACCATCCGCACCAACTACTCCAACCCGCCCACCCACGGCGGCGCAGTGGTCGCCAAGGTGCTGAACACCCCGGCGCTGCGCCAGCAGTGGGAAGAAGAACTGGGCGCAATGCGCGTGCGCATCAAGGAAATGCGCCAGGCGCTGGTCGATGGCCTGAAAGCCGCCGGCGTGCAGCAGGACATGTCCTTCATGACCCAACAGATCGGCATGTTCAGCTACTCCGGCCTGAACAAAGACCAGATGCTGCGCCTGCGCAGCGAATTCGGCGTCTACGGCACCGACACCGGCCGCATCTGCGTGGCTGCACTCAACCGCCAGAACGTGGGCTACGTCTGCCAGGCGATCGCCAAGGTGATGCAGGGCTAAAGCACCATCACCCTTGAACTGCAACCGCCTTCGGGCGGTTTGTTTTTTTCAGGAACTCTCCCGCCATGCTGCCCTCCAAGGCAAGTTCCGAAACTTGTACAACCGAAAAGAAAGTGATGTATATGACAACGACTACCCTGCGTGCGGCGGCTTCTGTTCTGGCGGTCACCATTGCGGCGTTTGCCATCCCCTCCGAGGCCCAGGCCAAGCGCCTGGGTGCGAAAAGGCCGGCGGCACGTCCTGCTGCGGTGAGCAAGGCGCCTGCCCGGCCCGCCACCCCCGCTGCACCCGCAGCCGCACAACGGCCTGCTGCTGCCACCCCGGCCGCGCAAGCGCCCGCAGCAGCCGCCCCGGCTGCCAGCGGCGGCTCCGGCATGATGGGCACGATGGCAGGTGCCGCCGTCGGCGCCGTGGCCGGCACGATGGCGGGCAATGCCCTGGCCGGCACCTTCCAGGGCGACAAGCAAGACCCGAACGCCGCCGCCAAGGCCCAGGCGGAAGCCGACGCCCAGGCTGCCGAAGCCGAAGCCGCCGCCCTGCAACAACAACTGGACGCCGCCCGGGCCAAGGCAGCCACCGCACGCGCTGCGGCACAGTAAGCACGGCCACCATCCATACCCAGGGCATTGCAGGCGTTGACCGCCTGCAATGCCCTGATGGTTTCTGCTCAGCGCCTGTTCATGCTCTTTTCAGGGTGTCCGTTGCCCGGCCAAGGCAGCAGATGCAAGGCGCCGCTCAGACCCGCTCATCGCCGCTGCGGGCATTCAAACCCAGGCCCAGCGCCATGCCACCACCCCCTCCGCCGCTGCCGCCGCCACCCGCACGGCCATTGCGGCCTGTGCTTTCGCCGCCCCGGCGGTTGCCGGAACCGCCCTGAACGCCGGGCCGCTGCGGGCCCTGGCTGGGCACGACGACATCGGCGGGAATGGCTTCCAGATACAGCGCCTGCCGGATGTATTGGCGCAGGGAGACAACGAGCTGCGCCGTCTGCACGGGGCGGCCCTGCACCATGTCGTGGGCGGCCTGGGCAGCCATGCGCACCTGCTCCTCGGTGCCCAGCAGGATGATGTCGGAGAGTACGGCCTCCACCGCGTCCCGGGTGCGACGCTGGCGCTCGGAGCTGCCGCCCTCGGCGGGGGTGTCGTCGTCTTCATCCAGCGGCACCGGCTCTGGCGCAGCATCCCGGCCCTCGGCCTGAACCGCCCGCGCTTCGCGCAGGTGCGTGGGGCTGACGGTCAGGTTGCCGGTAAACGAGCCGCCCAGCACCTTGTACGCCGCAATCAGGGTGCGCAGACGTTCGTTGATCTGGCGGTTTTCCCGTTCGCGCCGCTTTTGCACGATCTGCATGAACAGCAGGCGCACGCCCATCATCATCATGGTCATCACCAGCAGGCTGATGACCGTGCCGGCAATGGCCGACCAGGAGCTGAAATCCAGCAAGCCCGTTCCCCGCATCGCCCTTCCCCCTTCTGCGCCTTGCGCTAATCGGGACTCCACTGCACCGACCGCATGCCGATCGACGCCATTTGAAACCCGGCATTGAAAAATTGCGGCACATCCCCGTCCTGCGCGGCGGCAGCGGCATACAGCAGGGGCAGGAAATGCTCGTGCGTGGGATGGCAGACCTCGGTGATGTCGCCCCAGCGCTCGAACTCGGCCAGCGATGCCAGTTGCCCGGCCAGGATCAGATTGGCCACGCGGTCGTCGAACTGCAACGCCCAGCGATAGGTGGCGTTGATCCCGGTGCCCTGACGCAGGGTGGAGAGGTTATGCACCAGATTGCCGCTGGCCACCACCAGCACGCCCTGCTCGCGCAGCACGGCCAGTTGCCGGCCCAGCGCCCAGTGTTCTGCCGCCGGGCGGGTGATGTCCATGCTCAACTGCACCACCGGAATGTCGGCCTGCGGGAACATGGGCAGCAGCACGCCCCAGGCGCCGTGGTCCAGGCCGCGTTGCGGATCGACATTCAGCGGCTTGCCGGTGGCCGGGCTGGTCAGCGCCGCCGCCAGCGCCTGGGCCAATGCAGGCGCACCGGGCGCCGGGTAGCGGCACTGGTACAGCTCGGGCGGGAAACCGTGAAAGTCATGCAGCGTGGCCGGCTGCGCCGCGCCGGTAAGTGCCCAGCCCCCACCCGTGAGCCAGTGGGCCGAGATGCACAGAATGCACTGCGGGCGCGGGTAGCGTTGCAGCAGCGCCTGGCCCACGTCGCGCCAGGTCAGGTGCCAGGCATTTTTCTCCAGCGCATTGAGCGGGCTGCCATGCCCGACGAACAGCACCGGCAGGCGGGAGGAGGCAGGCAATGGCGACAGGGCAGCATGGACAGGCATGGCAGCGATTACACCAAAAAACGCACGCCCCGGCGGCCATCGCGCTGGCCGCCGGGGCGTTGACCCCTGGCTGGGGATGGAGATGGGTATGGGGTTAGCGCAAATCGGGCAATTGGTACCCGACCAGAACCTCGCGCAGCCTGGTTTTCAGCATCTTGCCGGTGGCGCCCAGCGGAATCGCATCGACAAACACCACATCGTCCGGGATTTGCCACTTGGCCAGCTTGCCCGCGTAAAAGTCCAGCAGCGCCTCGCGCGAGACGCTGGCCCCGGGCTTGGTGGCCACCACCACGATCGGGCGCTCGTCCCATTTGGGGTGCGGCATCCCGACACAGGCGGCCATGGCCACGGCGGGGTGGCCCATGGCGATGTTTTCAATGTCGATGGAGCTGATCCATTCGCCGCCGGACTTGATCACGTCCTTGCTGCGGTCGGTAATCTGCATGAAGCCATCGGCATCGATGGTGGCCACATCGCCCGTGGGCAGCCAGCCCAGGCCGGCTTCATCGACGATCAGCGGGCTTTCGCCCTTGTAGTACTGCTGCAAGATCCACGGCCCGCGCACCAACAGATCGCCATAGGTCTTGCCGTCCCAGGGCTGGGCACGGCCATCGCCGCCGACGATTTTCATCTCCACCCCGTAAATCGCCCGGCCCTGCTTGGCGCTGATCTTGCGCTGCTCCTCCTTGGGCAGGGCCATCTGGCCGCTTTTGAAAGTGCAGACCGCGCCCAGGGGGCTGGTTTCGGTCATACCCCAGGCGTGCAGCACCTGCACGCCCAGGCCGTCTTCAAACGCGGCAATCATGGCCGGCGGGCAGGCCGCGCCGCCGATGACGGTGCGCTTCAAGCTGCTGAAGCGCAGCTGCTGCGGCTGCACGTGGGACAGCAGCATTTGCCAGATGGTGGGCACACCGGCAGCAAAGGTGACGCCTTCGGCCTCCATCAGTTCATACAGGGATTTGCCGTCCAGCGCCGGGCCGGGCAGCACCAGCTTGGCCCCGATTTGCGCCGCGGTGTACGGAATGCCCCAGGCATTGACGTGGAACATGGGCACGACGGGCAGCACCGCATCGCGTGCCGACAGGCCCATCGAATCGGGCAGCGCTGCGGCATAGGCGTGCAAGGTGCTGGAGCGGTGGCTGTACAGCGCCCCTTTGGGGTTGCCCGTAGTGCCGCTGGTGTAGCACAGGCTGGAGGCGGTGTTTTCATCGAACTGCGGCCAGTGGTAACGGCCATCGTGGCCGGCAATCCAGGCTTCGTAGCTGATCAGGCCGGGGATGCCGCTATCCGCAGGCAACTTGTCGGCATCGCACAGCGCCACCCATTGCTTCACCGTGGGGCAATGGCTGTGGACGGCTTGCACCAGGGGCAGAAAGCTCAGGTCGAAACACAGCACCTCGTCTTCGGCGTGGTTCACGATCCAGGCCACCTGCTCGAAATGCAGGCGCGGGTTGATGGTGTGCAGCACCCGGCCCGAACCGCTGACGCCGTAATACATCTCCAGATGGCGGTAGCCGTTCCAGGCAATGCTGGCCACCCGGGCGCCGTGGGCCAGGCCCAGCGCATCCAGCGCTTGCGCCAATTGCTTGGAACGCTGGCATACATCGGCCCAGGTGTAGCGGTGGATATCGCCTTCCACCCGGCGCGATACCACCTCGGTCGTCCCATGGTAACGGGCGGCAAATTCCACCATCGAAGAAATCAGCAACTGCTGGTTTTGCATCAATCCTTGCATCTAGCGTCTCCTTGTTTATTCCATCGCAAGCCTGCCGGCAACAACCGCGCATCGTAAAACATGTACGGTCGTTCGTATTTACGGAGTTGTACGGGGCCAGGCATCTTTTGCACCCGATGCCCGCCCCCATCCACTCCTTCGCGCTTACCTGGGCAGGCGCTCCTTGGGCGGCAGCCACTTGGCCAGTTCCCATTTGGCAATGGCGGCACGATGCACTTCGTCCGGGCCGTCGGCAAAGCGCAGCGTGCGGGCGTTGGCGTAGGCAAAGGCCAGCGGCGTGTCCTCGCTCACGCCAGCGCCGCCGTACACCTGCATGGCCCAGTCGATGACCTGGCAGGCCAGATTGGGGGCGACGACCTTGATCATGGCGATCTCGGTTTTCGCCACCTTGTTGCCCACGGTGTCCATCATCCATGCGGCTTTCAGCGTCAGCAGCCGCGCCATGTCGATCTGGCAGCGGGCGTTGGCGATGCGCTCCTGCGTCACGCCTTGCTGGGCCAGCAGCTTGCCGAAGGCGGTGCGCGACAGGGCACGTTGGCACATCAGCTCCAGCGCCCGCTCGGCCTGGCCAATCAGGCGCATGCAGTGGTGGATGCGCCCGGGGCCAAGGCGCCCCTGGGCAATTTCAAAGCCCCGGCCCTCGCCCAGCAAAATATTCTCGACCGGTACGCGCACGTTCTCGAACAGCACTTCGCCGTGGCCGTGCGGCGCATCGTCGTAGCCGAACACCTGCACCGGGCGCACGATGGTGATGCCGGGGGTGTCCGCTGGCACCACGATCATGCTTTGCTGCACATGCTTGGGCGCATCGGGGTCGGTCTTGCCCATGGTGATGAAGACCTTGCAGCGCGGGTCGTTGGCGCCCGAGGTCCACCACTTGCGCCCATTGATGACGTAGTGGTCGCCGTCGCGCTCGATGCGGGTGCAGATGTTGGTGGCGTCACTCGATGCCACTTCCGGCTCGGTCATGGCGAAGGCGGAGCGGATTTCGCCTTCCAGCAGGGGTTTGAGCCAACGCGCCTTGATGGCTTCGCTGCCGTAGCGGGCAATGGTTTCCATATTGCCGGTGTCGGGGGCAGAGCAGTTGAACACTTCGCTGGCCCAGAAGACGCGGCCCATGATCTCGGCCAGCGGGGCGTACTCGGCATTGGTCAGGCCCGCGCCGTGGTAGCCCGAGGCTTCGGCGGTATCCACGGGCAGGAACAGGTTCCACAGCCCCTGGGCCTGGGCCTCGTCCTTCAGGCGGGCCAGCAGCTTCAGCGGCGTCCAGCGCTGGCCGGCGGCGGTGTTGGCGGCCAGTTCGCGCTGGAACTCGGCCTCGTTGGGGTAGATGTGCGCGTCCATGAAGCGCAGCAGGCGCTGCTGCAAGTCCTGGGTTTTGGCGGAATAGGCAAAGTCCATGAATCGTCCTCCTGAAAAAATGGGCGTGAGCAACCCCATTCCCTATAGCTGCTGCCGTAGGGAAATAAAGGGATTGAAGGTGAAAACGGTTTAAAAACCAGTAACAGACAGCGCTGCTAGCTATTCTTTTGTCGATGTTGCAGCGCCTGCTGCCAGGCCATCTCGGCCATGGGCCGGGCCAGGGCGCCCGAGGCCTTGGCCTGGGCGCTGGCCGCCGTGCCGTTTTCCACCCGCTTGGCAATGCCTTGCAGGATGGCGGCGATGCGGAACATGTTGTAGGCCAGGTAAAAGTGCCAGTCGGCCAAAAGCTGCTGCGGGTCGGCAAAGCCGGTGCGCTGGCAATAGCGCTGCACGTATTCTTCTTCGCCAGGAATGCCCAGGGCGGCCAGATCGAGGCCCCCGATGCCCCGGCCCAGGCTGGCCGGGATGTGCCAGCTCATGCAGTGGTAGGCGAAGTCGGCCAGCGGGTGGCCCAGGGTGGACAGCTCCCAATCCAGCACGGCCAGGGCCTGTGTGCCCTCGGCGGCAAAAATCAGATTGTCCAGCCGGTAATCGCCATGCACGATGGCCACGCGGCTTTCATCGCGGGCGCTGGCCGGGATGTTCTGCGGCAGCCAGTCCATGAGCTGGTCCATCTCGGCAATCGGCGCGGTGATGCTGGCCTGGTACTGCTTGCTCCAGCGGCCGATCTGGCGCTCGAAATAATTGCCGGGCTTGCCGAAGCCGGCCAGGCCGCAGGCCGCCACATCGACGCTGTGCAGGGCGGCGATGATGCGGTTCATCTCGTCGTAGATGGCCCCGCGCTCGGCCCCGCTCATGCCGGGCAGGGACTGGTCCCACAGCACGCGCCCGGCCTTGAATTCCATGATGTAGAAGGCGCGGCCAATGACGGATTCGTCCTCGCACAGCGCCAGCATCTTCGGCACCGGCACGGCAGAACCGGCCAGGGCGTGCATGACCTGGTATTCGCGCTCGATGGCATGGGCCGAAGGCAGCAGTTTGGCCACCGGCCCGGGTTTGGCCCGCATGACGTAACTGGCGTGCGGGGTGACCAATTTGTAGGTGGGGTTGGACTGGCCGCCCTTGAACATCTCCACCGTCAGCGGCCCGGCAAAACCGGGGACATGGGCCGCTAGCCAGGAGGTGAGCGCCTGCTCATCCAGTGCATGGGCGGCGGCAACGGGCTTGGTTCCTACAAAATGGTCAAAATTTGGCATAACTTCCTAGGTGGTTGTCCCGGCAATGCCCAGCAGTGCCTCGCTGTCGCGCACTACCAGACCGCCGGGTTCGATACGGATGACGTCCTCGCGCTCCATGGTTTTGAGTTCCTGGTTCACGCGCTGGCGCGAGGCCCCCAACAGCTGGGCCAGCTCCTCCTGCGCCAGTTGCAGGCCGATGCGCACTTCCTTGCCGTTTTCCAGGCAGGGAATGCCATAGCTGCGCACCAGGTGCAGCAGTTGCTTGGCCAGACGCGCCCGCAGCGGCAGGGTGTTGAGGTCTTCCACCAACCCGTACAGCTGGCGGATGCGCCGCGCCTGCAGCCACAGCATGGCTTCGTAAAACTCGACGTGGGTACTCAGAATGCGCTTGAAATCGGCCTTGGCCACGCACAACAGCGTGGTGGCGCCGTGGGCATAGGCATCGTGGGTGCGCCGGTCGCCATCGAAGATGGAAACCTCGCCGAACCACACGCCCGGCTCCACATAGGTCAGCGTGATCTGCTTGCCCGAAATGGATGTGGAACTGACACGCACCGCCCCCTTGGCACAGGCGATCCACTCCTCGGGGGCTTCGCCCCGGGCGCAGATCAGGGCACCATCTTTGAAGCGTTTGACGTAGGCACATCGCAATATGTCGTGTTTTAAGGTGGGAGAGAGGGTCGAGAACCAACGCCCGGCGTTAATCGCCTCGCGTTCCTCGATCGTAAGAATCGGGTTGTCCATGGTCTGTCCTATGGGTGACTGGAAAAGGCGTTTTTGTCGCACGGGCGACGCAGGGGCAAAACGCGCTTGATTATCAAACAATAAAAAAAGAGCTGCTTGCGCTTTATCTTCAATGATTTCAAGGTGATTTAACCCTGAAATCCCGATGAAGAAAGCGCAAACAGCTCTCTTTTTTTACAACTTTGTTCAGGAGTGATCCGCCCCGGCCTCGATCCACTGGCGCACACGCTGGGCATCGCCCAAGCGGCTGTATTTGCCGACCGAATCCAGGAACACCATGATCAGGTTGCGCCCGGCCACCTCGGCCTGCATCACCAGGCAGCGCCCGGCCTCGGAGATGTAGCCGGTCTTTTGCAGGCCGATCTCCCAATCGTCGCTCTTGACCAGACGGTTGGTGTTGTTGAACTGCAGGGTGCGCTTGCCCACCTCGACCTCGGCGCTGGGCCAGGTGGAAAACGAGCGCAGCAGCGGCTCGGCGTGCGCCACGTTCACCAGCGTGGCCAGATCGCGGGCGCTGGACTGGTTGCTGCTGGACAGGCCCGTCGGCTCGACAAAGCGCGTGGCCGTCATGCCCAGCAGCTTGGCCTTGAAATTCATTTGCTCGACAAAGGCATCCATGCCGCCCGGGTAAGTCCGTCCCAGCGCGTGGGCTGCGCGGTTTTCGCTGGACATCAGCGCCAGATGCAGCAGTTCGCGGCGCGACAGCGTGGTGCCCACCTGCAGGCGCGAGCTGCTGCGCTTGACGGTATCCACATCCGCCTGGGTGATGGTGATGAGTTCATCCATCGGCAGCTGGGCATTGGCCACCACCAGCCCGGTCATGAGTTTGGAGATGGAGGCAATCGGCAGCACCACCTGCTCGTTCTTGCTGAGCAGCACCTCCTTGGTGTCCTGGTCCATCACCAGGGCCACGCTGGACTCCAGGGCCAGGGGATCATGCACCTGGTGCAGTCCGGCCAGCTGCCCGAAGGACAGGCGCGGCGCCACCGCAGCAGCAGCGACGGCGGCCTTGGCAGCGGTCTTTTTCCTGGCAGCGGCAGTTTTGCTGCTACGCACGGGGGCCGCCTTCCTGGCCCCCACCTTGCGGGCCGGCGCCGCCTTGGCGACGGTTTTCTTGGCCGGAGCCTTCTTGGCAGCCGTTGCCGCCGGTTTACCCGACTTGCCGGTATTGGCCTTGCCCGCATGGGCTACCGGCACGGCCAGCGCGGCCCCCAACACCACCACCGAAGCGGCACGAACCAGCCGCCCCCAAAAAACCTTGGCATTCCCCATCACCACGCTCCCTGACCCTGAACCTACAGACCCTGCCCTGATGAGCTGCTACCGGCGGCGCTGCTCCGCGCTGGCACCGGAAACGACCAACGCACCGCCGCATTGCAGACACGCTGCAACCATTGGCAATGCGTTCTTAGAACCTGTTCATCCCGCCGTCATTCCCGCGCAGGCGGGAATCCAGCAACGGCCCTACCGCAATCACTGTTGCGTCCATCGCCAACGCCGTCACTGGACACCCGCCTACGCGGGTGTGACGCTAGAAAAGCGGGGAGAAATAATCGAGATTCTGAACAGGTTCTTACAAAGGGAAAAATTATATGGCTGCGCCATCCTGCGCCACGACAAAATCCGACTGGGTATACAGACGATTGAGCGCATTCAGATAGCCCCGGGCCGAGGCGACGACGATGTCCGGATCGGCCCCCACGCCATTGACCACGCGGCCTGCCCGCTGCAGACGCACCGTGACCTCGCCCTGGCTTTCGGTGGAGCCGCTGATGGCATTGATGGAAAACAGCAGCATTTCCGCACCGCTGTTGACCTGGCTTTCGATGGCCTTGAAGCAGGCATCGACCGGGCCGTTGCCCTGGGCGCAGGCTTTCACCTCCCGGCCCGCGTGCTGGAACACCACTTCGGCGTGCGAAGGCTCGCCGGTTTCGCTGTGCTGGGAGAGGGAGACGAAGGCAAAGAGGTCGTCCGGCGTTTTCGCGCCTTCCATCTGCACCAGGGCCAGGATGTCCTCGTCGAAAATCTCGCTCTTGCGATCGGCAAGCTCCTTGAAACCGGCAAAGGCGGTGTTGATGGCCGCTTCGCTGTCCAGCTCCACGCCCAACTCGTGCAGGCGCTGCTTGAAGGCGTTGCGCCCGGAGAGCTTGCCCAGCACGATCTTGTTGGCGGCCCAGCCCACGTCCTCGGCCCGCATGATTTCGTAGGTGTCCCGCGCCTTGAGTACGCCGTCCTGGTGAATGCCGCTGGCGTGAGCAAAGGCATTGGCCCCGACCACCGCCTTGTTCGGCTGCACGACAAAGCCGGTGGTCTGGCTGACCATGCGGCTGGTGGCGACGATGTGCTCGGTGGCGATGTTCACGTCCAGATCGAAATAATCGCGCCGCGTTTTCACGGCCATGACAATTTCTTCCAGGGCGCAATTGCCGGCCCGCTCGCCCAGGCCGTTGATGGTGCATTCCACCTGCCGCGCCCCGCCGATCTTCACGCCCGCCAGGCTGTTAGCCACGGCCATGCCCAGGTCGTTGTGGCAATGCACGCTCCAGACCGCCTTGTCGGCGTTGGGCACGCGCTCGCGCAGGTTCTTGATGAAATTGCCGTACAGCTCGGGAATGGCATAGCCCACGGTGTCGGGGATGTTGATGGTGGTGGCCCCCTCATGGATCACCGCCTCGATCACGCGGGCCAGAAAATCCGGCTCGCTGCGGTAGCCGTCCTCGGCGCTGAACTCGATGTCGTCCAGCAGATTGCGGGCAAAGCGCACGCTGCGCCTTGCCTGCTCCAGCACCTCCTCGGGGGACATGCGCAGCTTTTTCTCCATGTGCAGCGGGCTGGTGGCGATGAAGGTGTGGATGCGGGCGCGGCGGGCGTCCTGCAATGCCTCGGCAGAACGGGCAATGTCCCGGTCATTGGCCCGCGACAGCGAACACACCGTGGCATCCTTCACCGCCCGGGCAATGGCCTGCACGGACTCGAAGTCGCCGTTGGAAGCCGCCGCGAACCCCGCTTCGATCACGTCCACCCGCAGGCGCTCCAACTGGCGGGCAATGCGCACCTTTTCGTCGCGCGTCATGGAGGCGCCAGGCGATTGCTCGCCGTCACGCAAAGTCGTGTCGAAAATGATGAGTTGCCCGTTGCCCATAAAGCCCCCTTGTGTGTTCCGCCATCCGCTGCGCCGACCGGTTTATGCCGCCACGACCGCCTTGACTTTCGAGCGTTGCAGCCCGGAAAGAATAGCGTGCATCGAGGCGGAGACGATATTGGCATCGGTACCTACGCCGTAGATGGTCTGCTCGTTGTTCACCCGCAGTTCGACATAGGCCATCGCCTGGGCATTGGCCCCCTGGCCGATGGCATGTTCGCTGTAGTCCTGCACGCGCAAGGTGCAGCCCAGCGCATCCGACAGCGCCTGCACGAAGGCATCGATCGCGCCATTGCCGCTGCCCTGCAACTGCACGTCCTGGCCCTGCCATTGCAGATGGCCCTGCAATTTGACCAAGCCCTTTTCCTGCTGCATGGCGTATTGCAGGCCGTGGTCGCTGAACAGGCCGTATTCCTTTTCAAAAACCTTCCACAAATCGGCAGCGGCAAATTCGGTGCCCAGGGCATCCATCTCCTGCTGCACCACCTGGCTGAACTCGATTTGCAGGCGGCGCGGCAATTGCACGCCGTATTCGGCTTCCAGCAGATAGGCAATGCCGCCCTTGCCGGACTGGCTGTTCACGCGAATCACGGCTTCGTAGCTGCGGCCCAGGTCTTTCGGGTCGATGGGCAGATAGGGCATGTCCCAAATTTCTCCCTCCTTGCGGGCCGCAAAGGCTTTCTTGATCGCATCCTGGTGCGAGCCGGAGAACGAGGTATAGACCAGATCGCCCACGTACGGATGGCGCGGATGCACGGGCAACTGGTTGCAATACTCGACCGTGGCGCGGATGGCGTCGATGTCGGAAAAGTCCAGCCCCGGGTTGACGCCCTGGATGTACATATTCAACGCCACGTTCACGATGTCCAGGTTGCCGGTGCGCTCGCCGTTGCCGAACAAGCAGCCTTCCAGGCGATCGGCCCCGGCCATCAGGGCCAGTTCGGCCGTGGCCGTGCCCGTGCCCCGGTCGTTGTGCGGGTGTACCGAGACGACCACGCCATCGCGGCGCTGGATGTTGCGACAGGTCCACTCCACCATGTCGGCAAAGATGTTCGGGCTGGAATGCTCCACGGTCGTGGGCAGATTGATGATGCACTTTTTCTCGGGCGAGGCTTCCCAGACCTCGGTCACGGCATCGATCACGCGCGTGGAAAACTCCAGTTCGGTGTCCGAATACATCTCGGGCGAGTATTCGAACTGCCACTGCGTCTGCGGATACCGCGCGGCCAAGTCCTTGAACATCTGTGCGTGCGTGCGGGCCAGCTCGACGATTTCGTCCTCGCTCATGTTCAGCACCACGCGGCGCATGACCGGCGCAGTGGCGTTGTAGAGGTGGACGATGGCGCGGGGCACGCCCTCCAGGGCTTCAAAGGTGCGGTGGATCAAATGCTCGCGGGCCTGGGTCAGCACCTGCACCGTCACGTCGTCGGGAATGCGCTTTTCCTCGATCAGCTTGCGCATGAAATCGAACTCGGTCTGCGAGGCCGAGGGAAAGCCCACCTCGATCTGCTTGAAGCCGATTTTCACCAGCTGCTCGAACATGCGGATCTTGCGCTCCACGTCCATCGGCTCGATCAGCGCCTGGTTGCCGTCACGCAAATCGACACTGCACCAGATGGGCGGGTGGGTGATCTGCGCGTCCGGCCAGGTGCGGTCGCGCAAGTTCACGGGGGCAAAGGGGCGGTATTTGCTGGAAGGGTTGTGCAACATGGTGGTGTCTCTCTGGTGAAAAAAGGGCTTGTGGCCCGGAAAAACAAAAACGGCCCGTGGCTGAAAGCTACGGGCCGCAAGAAAGTAGTGGTGTGAAAACGCGTGCGCTACTAGCTCTGCCCGGAGGACATGCGTAGTAGTAGGGTAATTTGCTGCGTGAACATGCTTGGCACTCTAGCACATTCTTGCTGCAATGCACCCAGCGCGGTTGGCGCAGACAGCACACGCATTTCAAGACACCGACAAACCGCTACTGGTGCAGGCCGCGTTCGTCCGGCTCGTCTTTCGATGTGCTGATGACGCTGGTGGGCTGGCCCTTGGCCTTGCGCCACAGGTAAACCCCGTAGCCGCTGAAGCCATAAATGGCAAACACCGCAAACAGCACGGAGGGGGCATGGATGTTGACCAGCGCAATCACCAGGGGAATCAGCACGATGGCGGCAAAGGGCACGCTGCGCTTGAAGTTGATGTCCTTGAAGCTGTAGAACGGGGCGTTGGTGACCATCGTCAAACCGGCGTACAGCGTCAGGCCGAACATCACCCAGGACATTTGCTGCCAGGTAAGCAGCCCGTCGTCGCTGCCGCGCACGACGCCGTAATCGTCCATCAGCCAGATGAAGCCCACGACCAGGGCCGCAGCGGCGGGCGAGGGCAGGCCCTGGAACCAGCGTTTATCGACCACCCCGGTATTGACGTTGAACCGCGCCAGGCGCAGTGCGGCGCAGGAGCAATAGACGAAAGCCGCAATCCAGCCCCAGCGCCCCAGTCCCTTGAGCGCCCAGACATAGGAGATCAGCGCCGGGGCCACGCCGAAGGACACCATGTCCGAGAGCGAATCCATCTGCTCGCCAAAGGCGCTTTGGGTGTTGGTCATGCGGGCCACACGGCCATCGAGGCTGTCGAAGAGCATGGCGAACAGCACGCCGTAGGCGGCCAGGGTAAAGCTGCCGTTCATGGCCATGACGATGGAATAGAAGCCGCCGAACAGGGCCGCCAGGGTGAACAGGTTGGGCAGGATGTAGATGCCCTTGCGGCGCTTGCGCACGCTGACGCCAGCGGCGCTGTCACTGTCTTGCATGAAATGTTTCTCTCTTGAAAACTGCCCTGCCAGGGGCAGCCGTTAAAACTTCCCTATTCTACGCAGGGCCGCAGCTGCCGGACGCCCACGAAAAAGGCCACCGAAGTGGCCTTGGGCAGAAGCAAGCGCTGCTTAGTTGCGGGTCTGGTCGACCAGCTTGTTCTTGGCGATCCAGGGCATCATGGCACGCAGCTGGCCGCCCACCTGCTCGATGGCGTGTTCGGCGTTCTGGCGGCGGCGGGCCGTCATGCTCGGGTAGTTGGTCTTGCCTTCCTGGATGAACATCTTGGCGTATTCGCCGTTCTGGATGCGCTTCAGGGCATTGCGCATGGCCTTGCGTGATTCTTCGTTGATGACTTCGGGGCCGGTCACGTACTCGCCATACTCCGCGTTGTTGGAGATGGAGTAGTTCATGTTGGCGATGCCGCCTTCGTACATCAGGTCGACGATCAGTTTCAGCTCGTGCAGGCACTCGAAGTAGGCCATTTCGGGGGCGTAGCCGGCTTCGGTCAGGGTTTCGAAGCCCATCTTCACCAGTTCCACCGCACCGCCGCACAGCACGGCCTGTTCGCCGAACAGGTCGGTTTCGGTTTCTTCCTTGAAGTTGGTTTCGATGATGCCGCCCTTGCCGCCGCCGTTGGCCATGGCGTAGGACAGGGCCACGTCACGCGCCTTGCCGGACTTGTCCTGGTAGATGGCGATGAGCGAAGGCACGCCGCCGCCCTTGAGGTATTCGGAGCGCACGGTGTGGCCGGGGCCTTTGGGGGCGACCATGATCACGTCCAGATCGGCGCGGGGCACGACCTGGTTGTAATGCACGTTGAAGCCGTGGGCGAAGGCCAGCGTGCCGCCTTGCTTGATGTTGGGTTCGACGTTGTTCTTGTACACGTCGGGAATGTTTTCGTCGGGCAGCAGGATCATGACCACGTCGGCAGCCTTGACGGCCTCGTCCACTTCCATCACGGTCAGGCCGGCCTTGCCGACCTTGTCCCAGGATGCGCCGCCCTTGCGCAGGCCGACCACGACTTTCACGCCGCTGTCGTTCAGGTTCTGCGCATGGGCGTGGCCCTGGCTGCCGTAGCCGATGATGGCAACGGTCTTGCCCTTGATGAGGGACAGGTCACAGTCCTTGTCGTAGAAAACTTTCATGTTTGACTCCAGAAAAATTCGTTGGGTTGTTGAAATGAACAGGAAACAGGGGAAGCAGGGGAACAGAAGTCCGGGCGCTATTAAACCCGCAATTACACCCGCAAAATGCGCTCGCCCCGGCCAATGCCGCAGGCACCGGTGCGCACCGTCTCCAGGATGGCGCTGCGGTCGATGGCCTGCAGGAAGGCGTCGTTCTTGGTGGCGTCGCCGGTCACCTCAATGGTGTAGCTCTTGTCGGTCACGTCGATGATGCGGCCCCGGAAGATGTCGGCCATGCGCTTCATCTCCTCGCGCTCCTTGCCGACGGCGCGTACCTTGACCATCATCAGCTCGCGCTCGGTGTAGGCGCCTTCGGTCAGGTCGACCACCTTGACCACTTCGATCAGGCGGTTCAGGTGCTTGGTGATCTGCTCGATCACGTCGTCCGAGCCGGTGGTCTGGATGGTCATGCGCGACAGCGAGGCGTCCTCGGTGGGCGCGACGGTGAGCGATTCGATGTTGTAGCCACGCGCCGAGAACAGGCCGACCACGCGCGACAGCGCACCGGCTTCGTTTTCGATCAGAACGGCAATGATGTGTTTCATGGGGTGCTTCCTCTTTTTGCTGCCCTCCCCTGGCGCCGGTAAGCGCCAGGCTTGGCAGGCAATAGATTCTTCAAAATAAGGAGCTTTTTCCGCTTGTCATTATTGATTTTCAGATAGTTTTATACCTGAAAACCAATGAATGCCAGCGGTAAAAGCTATGGTTTTAATGGATTACAGATCGTCCTTGCCCAGCAGCATTTCGGTAATGCCCTTGCCGGCCTGCACCATGGGGAAGACGTTTTCCGTCGGGTCGGTGCGGAAGTCGAGGAAGACGGTTTTGCCTTCCTCGCGCACGATGCGCCGTGCCTCCTGCAAGGCCCATTCGATCTTGGCCGGGTCTTCGATCTTGATGCCGGCGTGGCCATAGGCCTCGGCCAGCTTGACGAAGTCGGGCAGCGAATCCATGTAGCTGTGGCTGTAGCGCCCGGCGTATTCGATCTCCTGCCACTGGCGCACCATGCCCAGGAAGCGGTTGTTCAGGGCGCAGATCACCACCGGCGTGCTGTACTGGAAGCAGGTGGCCAGCTCCTGGATGTTCATCTGGATGGAGCCTTCGCCGGTGATGCAGAACACCTCGGCATCGGGCTTGGCCATCTTGATGCCCATGGCATACGGCAGGCCCACGCCCATGGTGCCCAGCCCGCCGGAGTTGATCCAGCGGCGCGGCTCGTCGAAACGGTAGTACTGCGCGGCCCACATCTGGTGCTGGCCCACGTCGGAGGTGATGTACGCCTCGGTGTCCTTGGTCAGGTTCCACAGGGTTTCGACCACGTGCTGGGGCTTGATGACGTCGCCCTTGCCCTTGCTGTAGTGCAGGCAGTTGCGGCCGCGCCAGGCTTCGATCTGGTCCCACCATGCGACCAGGGCGCCCGCGTCGGGGCGCTGCTCGGTTTCCTGGATCATGGCGATCAGCTCGGTCAGCACTTCCTTGACGTCGCCGACGATGGGGATGTCCACCTTCACGCGCTTGGCAATGACGGAGGGATCGACATCGACATGGATGATCTTGCGGTCTGCCGCCTGGAAGTGCTTGGGGTTGCCGATCACGCGGTCGTCGAAGCGGGCGCCCAGGGCCAGCAGCACGTCGCAGTGCTGCATGGCGTTGTTGGCTTCCATGGTGCCGTGCATGCCCAGCATGCCCAGGTATTTCTTGTCGCTGGCCGGGTAGGCGCCCAGGCCCATCAGGGTGTGGGTGATGGGGTAGCCCAGCATGTCCACCAGGGTGCGCAACTCGGCGCAGGCATTGCCCAGCAGCACGCCGCCACCGGTATAGATGTAGGGGCGCTTGGCTGCCAGCAGCAGTTGCAGGGCCTTGCGGATCTGGCCGGAGTGGCCCTTGCGCACCGGGTTGTAGGAGCGCATCTCCACCTCGCGCGGGTAACCGGCAAAGGGGGTTTTCTTGAACGACACGTCCTTGGGAATATCCACCACCACCGGGCCGGGGCGGCCCGAACGGGCAACGTGAAAGGCTTTTTTCAGCGTCACGGCCAGATCGCGCACATCCTTGACGAGGAAGTTGTGCTTGACCACCGGGCGGGTAATGCCCACGGTGTCGCATTCCTGGAAAGCATCCTGGCCAATGGCCCCCGTAGGCACCTGGCCCGCGATGATGACCATCGGAATCGAATCGGTATACGCCGTGGCGATGCCGGTCACGGCATTGGTCAGGCCGGGGCCGGAGGTGACCAGGGCCACGCCCACTTCGCCCGTGGCGCGGGCAAAGCCGTCGGCGGCATGGACGGCAGCCTGCTCGTGGCGCACCAGCACGTGCTGGATGGTGTCCTGCTTATAGAGCGCGTCGTAGATATAAAGCACCGCACCGCCGGGGTAGCCCCACAGGTACTGCACGCCTTCGGCCTGCAAGGCCTTGACGACGATTTCCGAACCCATCAGTTCAGGCGCGGGATTGGCGGGGGAAGAAGAAGCATCGGCAGCCTGCGCTGCCTGGGATTTGGAGAGTTCCATATGTGTGATTCAACCTTTGTGAATTTCTCTGACGAAAAACCTTCGGTGCCCCTTGCACGCAGCCCTTGTGGGACCGGCTTGGGACTTAGGGCCACAATCATGGGCGTTGCTACGTAACCGCCGAACCGTGACCCGTTTGCCTTTGCGCACTGCAATACATGCTGCAATGCGAGGCTTCATTATGGCACTGCAACATCGCGGCCCCCGTCCCTTTTACGGCGCAAGCCCACGCAATGCGATAATCCACCTTTTCCCGTAGGCGAGAGCGCCTGCACACCCTCCTTCCTTCACGTCCGCTGCCCCTTGGCCACCGCACAAGAGCTCAACAATTTCCTGCAAAGCGTCGATAAACGCGCTTTCAAACGCACCTTCTACCAGGTGCGTGACGAGGAGGCCGCCCTGGACATCGTGCAGGATAGTATGCTCAAGCTCAGCCAGCACTACGGCGACAAGCCGGTGCAGGAGCTGCCCATGCTGTTTCACCGCATCCTGGCCAACGGCACCCTGGACTGGTTTCGGCGGCAAAAAACCCGCAATGCCCTGTTCACCAACCTGTCCGATCTGGAGCATGCTGCCGGTGCTGATCACGAAGACTTCGACTGGATGCAGACCTATGCCAGCAACGCCCAGGACAGTACCGACAACAGCGCCGAGACACTGACCGAACGCAAACAACTGCTGCAAAGTATTGAAAAAGAAATCCAGATGTTGCCCGCACGTCAACGTGAAGCCTTTTTATTGCGTTACTGGGAAGAGCTGGACGTTGCCGAAACGGCAGCCACCATGGGCTGCTCGGAAGGCAGCGTCAAAACCCATTGCTTTCGGGCCGTGCAAGCCTTGAGCAAGGCTTTGAAAGCACAAGGAATCGAACTATGACGACCCCATCCCCCTCCTTCACGCCCCTGGACGAGCAGGCCCAGGAGCGCTTTGCCCGTACCCTGGTGGCGCACCTGAACCACTCGCAGGAGGCATTGCCCTACGTCGTCACCGAACGCCTGCGGGCCGCCCGCGAGCAGGCCGTGGCCCAGCGCAAACGCGCCGGCACGCCCCTGCACCAGCACGCCCCGGCAAGCCAGTTGCAAACAGCGGGCGCCGGTGGCAGCCTGCATGACAACACCCCCGTCTGGCTGCGCCGGGCGCTGACGCTGCTGCCCCTGCTGGCCCTGGCCATCGGCCTGGTCACCATCAGCGTGCAGCAGGACCAGCGGGCCACCGTCGGCGTGGCCGAACTCGATGCCGAGCTGCTCACCAGCGCCCTGCCGCCGGACGCCTACACCGACCCCGGCTTCCTGCACTTCCTGCAGACCAGCCAGACCGCAACCCCCTGAATCGCTTCATAAGGTTCATCTCCCCTGCACGGCATGTCGCCCAGCTCTCCTCCACAGCCTTTGCCATCCTCCACTTCCCGCCTTCCCCTGGCCCTGGCCGGGGCGGTACTGGCTGTGCTGGCGTGCATCGGCGTGTGGCTGCTGCCGTACATGGCCATGGCCCCCAGCGCCCTGCCGCCTGCGCTGGCCGTGCACGAGAGCGAGGGCAGCACGCGCCTGACCACCGACACCCCCAGCAAGCTGCGCCTGAGCAACGCCGGGCCGGAGTGGCAGGACATCACCGCCGCCCAGCGCAAGGTGCTGGAGCCGCTGCACCTGCAATGGCCCGCAATGGGGGCGCTGACCAAACGCCGCTGGCTGGTGCTGGCCGACCGCTACCCGCAAATGGATGAGAAGGAACAGGCCAAGCTGCACGAGCGGATGCTCTCCTGGGCCACCCTGAGCGCCCAGCAGCGCAACCAGGCGCGGTTCAACTTCTCCAACGTCAAGCGCCTCACCCCCGCCGAACTGCTGGCCAAATGGCAGGAATACCAGGCCCTGACCGAGGCGGAAAAAGAGCGCCTCAAGGCCGAAGGCATCAAGGCCGAAAAAGAGCGCAAGGCCAAAAACACCCTGCGCAAACTCCGCCCCAAGCCGCCGGTCAGCCCTGCGCCGCTGCCTGAACCAACCCAGGTGCTGCCTGCCGAATCCCAGGCAGCCCCCGTCACCTCGGCCGTCACCACCGCCGCCCCGGTGCAGGCCACCGCCCTGCCGCCCCTGATCGAAGCCGCCCCGGCCCCGGTGCAGGTGCCCCAGCAGATGTACACCATGGAGCTGCCGCCCCTGAGTCCCCCCGTCCCCGAGGCGGCAGCCCCGGCCACCGCCCCGCAGCCGCAGCCGTGAAGGCGGCGACGACGTTCCGGTTGCATCCATTTTCCGCCCCGACCCCACTCCACCATCGTTCTTCGGCATGTCTGCTTCTTCCCCCGCTTCCCGCACCCTGGCCCCGGCCGGCCTGACCCGGCGCATGGCCTGCTGGCTGTACGAAGGCATCGTGCTGTTCGCCCTGATGATGGTGGCCGTGCTGCTGCAAAGCGCCCTGGCCCTGCTGCTGCCGGCGCTCAACCACCCGGCCCTGCTGCAGGCAACCACCCTGGCGCTGTGGGGGGCGTATTTCATCTACTTCTGGCAACGCGGCCAGACCCTGCCGATGAAAACCTGGCGCATCACGGTGCTGGATGCGCAAGGCCGGCCCTTGAGCCGCGCCCGGGCGCTCACGCGCTACGCTTTTGGCTGGGTCTGGGGGCTGCCGCTGCTGGTACAGCTCACCCCCTGGCATTTGACGGTGCAGGCGCTGGCCACTGCCCTGGCCGCCTGGGTGGTGCTGTGGATGGCGGCCAGCCGCCTGCACCCGCAGGGCCAGTTCTGGCACGACGCCTGGGCCGGCACCCAGCTGGTGCAGGCCGCATGAACGCACCCCACCCCCACAAGGCCCGCCGGGGCTTCTCGCGCCTGTGGCATGCCACGGGGTATTCGCTGCAAGGACTGCAGGCGGGCTGGCAGGAAAAAGCCTTCCGGCTGGAGGCGCAACTGGCCATCGTGCTGCTGCCTGCCGCCTTCTTCCTGGGCCAGACCTGGGTCGAGCGCATCCTGCTGGCGGGCAGCGTGCTGCTGGTGCTGATCGTCGAGCTGCTCAACAGCGGCATCGAGGCGGCCATCGACCGCATCGGCCCGGAGCTGCACCCTTTGTCGAAAAAAGCCAAGGACCTGGGCAGCGCCGCCGTCCTCCTGAGCCTGCTGCTGGTCGGCCTCACCTGGGGCTGCGCCTTACTGGAAAGATTTCTGCCATGACAACCACCACGACGACTACCACCGTTGCCGAACCCACCTTCTCCCTGTGCGTGTACTGCGGTTCGCGCCCCGGCAGCGATGCCGCCTATCTGGAAGCGGCCACCGCTGTCGGCCAGTGGATCGGCCGGCACGGCGGCCAGCTGGTCTACGGCGGCGGGCGCACCGGCCTGATGGGCCAGGTGGCCGAGGCCACCCGCCAGGCCGGCGGGCGCGTGGTGGGCATCATTCCGCAGGCGCTGGTCGATCGGGAGGTCGCCAACGCCCTGTGCGACGAGCTGCACATCGTGGCCAACATGCACCAGCGCAAGGCCATGATGGCCGAGCGCAGCCATGCCTTCCTGGCCCTGCCCGGCGGCATCGGCACCTTCGAGGAGCTGTTCGAGGTCTGGACGTGGCGGCAACTGGGCTACCACGACAAGCCCATCGGCCTGCTGAACGTGGCCGGGTATTACGACAGCCTGCTGCAATTCCTGCACTCGACGGTGACCAACGGCTTCCTGGGCGACTGGCAGATGGATCTGGTGCATAGCGGCGAGGACATCCCGCAATTGCTCGCCCATCTGGTCGAGGCGGCCGGCACCAGCCTGGAAAGCCAGGCGCTGGCCCAGCATATTTAAAAAAGGAGCTTTTTCCGCATAAAAATAAAGGATTTCAGCATTAAAAATACCTGAAATCCTTTTATAGAAAGCGGAAGCAGCTATCTTTTAATCAAACATCGAACTGCACCCCCTGCGCCAGCGGCAGGCTGTGGCCGTAATTGACGGTGTTGGTGGCGCGGCGCATATAGCCTTTCCAGGCGTCCGAGCCGGCCTCGCGCCCGCCGCCGGTGGCTTTTTCGCCGCCAAAGGCGCCGCCGATTTCCGCGCCCGAGGTGCCGATGTTCACGTTCACGATGCCGCAGTCCGCACCCCGGGCGCTGCAGAAAAGCTCGGCTTCGCGCAGGTCGTTGGTGAAGATGGACGCCGACAGCCCATGCTCGCTGGCATTGACCAGGGCGATGGCCTCGTGCAGATCGGCAAACGGCAGCAGGTACAGCACCGGCGCAAACGTCTCGCGCAGCATGGGGCCGCTGTGGCCGGGCATTTCCACCAGCGCCGGGCGCACGTAGCTGCCGCCACCACTGGCCACCACCTGCCCGCCATGCACCGTGGCACCCAGCGCCTGGGCCTCCAGCAGCGCCACCTGCATGGCCTCCAGCGCCAGGTTGTCCACCAGCGGCCCGACCAGGGTGTCTGCCGCCAGCGGATTGCCCACCGGCAGCCGCGCATACACCGTTTGCAGCCGCTGCACCAGATCGGCATACAGCGACTGGTGGATGAACAGCCGCCGCAGCGTGGTGCAGCGCTGCCCGGCCGTGCCAGCGGCAGCAAACACGATGGCCCGCAAGGCCAACGCCAGATCGGCGCTGGGGCAGACCACGGCGGCGTTGTTGCCCCCCAGCTCCAGCAGGCTGCGCTTGAAGTGCCGGGCGCAGGCCTGGCCCACCGCCCGGCCCATGCGGCTGGAGCCGGTGGCGCTGACCAGGCGCACTTCGGGCGCTTCGACCAATGCCTGCCCCAGCGCACCGTGGCCCAGGACGACGCTGGAGATCGCCGCAGCGTGGCCCGCCTCCTGCAACGCCTGTTGCAGCAGCCGGTGCAATGCCAGGGCGGATAGCGGCGCTTTTTCCGACGGCTTCCACACCAGCGCATTGCCGCACACCAGCGCCAGCGCGGCATTCCAGGCCCACACCGCCATCGGAAAGTTGAACGCCGTGACGATGCCCACCACCCCCAGCGGGTGCCAGGTTTCGCGCAAGTGGTGTTCGGGCCGCTCGCTGGGCATGGTCAGCCCGTACAACTGGCGCGACAGGCCCTGGGCAAAGTCGCACATGTCGATGACTTCCTGCACCTCGCCCAGGCTTTCGCTGCGGATTTTCCCGACCTCCAGGCTGATCAGCTCGGCCAGCGCCGCCTTGTGCTGGCGCACCAGCGCCCCGAAGGAACGCACCACCGCGCCCCGCTGCGGCGCGGGCACCTGTTGCCAGTCGGCCTGCACGCACTGGGCCTGGGCCAGTTGGGCCTGCAGCCGGGGCACGGTGGTGCAGGCCAGCGCCGCCAGACGGCTCCCGTCGATGGGACTGTGGACGAACAGGGGCGCATCGTGCCCGGCCGGGGCGGGCAGCACGACACCCAGGGTCTGCAAAATCCGGGCCGCCGTGGCGGCGTATTCAGTCGATGGTTTGGTCGATGGCATGGCTGTCTCCTTTCCTCTTCAAACGCAAGCGCTGTTGGCGTACACCGCCCCGAACCGGTTGGCCAGGAAAGCGGGCAGCGCCACCGCCTCCTGCCGCACCAGACCGGCATTCGGCAATTGCCTCTGGGCGAGCAAGTCCAGCACGGCGCAGATGCTGGAGGCGGTGCTGTTCTGGATGGCGCTGATCCTGCGGCCATGCAGGGTGGTGCCGAAAATCTCCTGGGCATAGTTGCGCTGCAACAAACGCCCGCCCTGTCGGCCACTGACGCTGATGAAAACCACCACCACGTCCTGCTCGGTGGCGGGTAGCGCCCCCTCCAGCACCTGCCGCAGCAGGGCTCGGTCGTCGCGCAAACGCAGTTCATCGAGCAAAAAGCGCATCAGCCGCGCATGGCCCGGGTAACGCAAGGTTTTGTAGTTGAGTTCGCGCACCCGTCCCTGCAGGCTGTGCGCCAGGCTACCCAGGCCGCCGGAGGTGTTGAACGCCTCGTAGTCCTGCCCCAGCACGCGCAGTTGCTCCAGCCCCTGCAGGGCGGGCACGGTCTGCAAACGCCCTTCGGCAATGGCTTCGCACGGCTGGCAATACTCGTTGATGAC
Organism: Comamonas nitrativorans; assembly: GCF_042654765.1. Classification (NCBI taxonomy): domain Bacteria; kingdom Pseudomonadati; phylum Pseudomonadota; class Betaproteobacteria; order Burkholderiales; family Comamonadaceae; genus Comamonas; species Comamonas nitrativorans. The sequence goes on from NZ_JBHSEW010000010.1 coordinate 126,254, forward strand.
GCCCTCGGTACTCCACGACAACTGGTAGCCCAGGGCGTTGTCGGGAAAGCGCGGCAGCGCCCCGACGCGCAAATGCACCGTATCCAGGCTGTCGAACCCCTGGCACAAATGCGCTGCGGCAATCGAGACAAAGCCCGGCGCCAGCCCGCATTGCGGGATCAGCGCCGTTCTGGCATCCGCCGCCAGCGCCTGGATGGCCTGGGTGCTGGCCACGTCCTCGGTCAAATCCAGGTAGTGCGCCCCCACGGCCACCGCCGCCTGCGCCAGCCGCGCCATCTGGTGAAACGGCACGGCGCCAAGCAGGGCAAACGCCCCTTCCAGCAGGGGGCGCACGTCATCATCCGGCGCCAGCAACGCGGGGACGATGGCCGGATGCTGCGGCAGCGCCGCCAGCGCCTGGGCATTGGGGTCGAGTACCTGCACCCGGTAGTCCCCGCTATGGGCCAGCAGACTGGCAATGGTCACGCCGATACGGCCAGCCCCGACAACAGCAATCTTTTGCATGGCATCTCCTGAGATTCGACATTCAATAAAAAATTATTGAATGTGATCCGGTGTTGCGCCATACGGCTTTACGCGCATACGGCATGCATACAAGGCGCATAAAAAACGCCCCTGGCGGGGCGTTTCTGGCTTGGGAGCAGGCTTACAGCGAGTCGATGAAGCTGCGCAGCTTGTCGCTGCGGCTGGGGTGTTTCAGCTTACGCAGCGCCTTGGCCTCGATCTGGCGGATGCGTTCGCGCGTCACGTCGAACTGCTTGCCCACTTCTTCCAGCGTGTGGTCGGTGGACATTTCGATGCCGAAGCGCATGCGCAGCACCTTGGCTTCGCGCGGGGTGAGGCCGTCGAGGATGTCTTTCACCACATCACGCAGGCCGGCCTGCATGGCCGCGTCCATCGGCGCGGTGTTGTTGGTGTCCTCGATGAAGTCGCCCAGGTGGCTGTCGTCGTCGTCGCCGATGGGGGTTTCCATCGAGATCGGCTCCTTGGCGATTTTCATGATCTTGCGGATCTTGTCCTCGGCCATTTCCATCTTCTCGGCCAGCAGGGCGGCGTCCGGCTCGAAGCCGAACTCCTGCAGGTGCTGGCGCGATAGGCGGTTCATCTTGTTGATCGTCTCGATCATATGCACCGGGATACGGATGGTGCGGGCCTGGTCGGCAATCGAGCGGGTGATGGCCTGACGAATCCACCACGTCGCGTAGGTCGAGAATTTGTAGCCCCGGCGGTATTCGAACTTGTCCACCGCCTTCATCAGGCCGATGTTGCCCTCTTGAATCAGGTCGAGGAACTGCAAACCGCGATTGGTGTACTTCTTGGCGATGGAGATCACCAAGCGCAGGTTGGCCTCGATCATTTCCTTCTTGGCAAAACGGCTGGCGCGTTCGCCGTCGTTCATGCGCTTGTTGATGCGCTTGAGTTCTTCCAGCGGCACCACCACGCGGTTCTGCAGGTCGATCAGGGCCTGCTGCAATTCCTGCACATCGGGGATGTTGCGGCCCAGGATGGCGCTGTAGGGCTTGCCGGCGGCGGCGTGCTTTTCCACCCATTGCAGGTTCAGCAGGTTGGGCGGGAAGTCCTTGATGAACTGCTCCTGCGTCATGCCGCACTTGTCCACGATGATCTTGCGCAGCTCGCGCTCTTTCTTGCGCACGTCGTCGACCTGGGCGCGGGCCATGTCGCACAGTTTTTCGATGGTCTTGGCGGTGAAGCGGATGGTCATCAGCTCCTGGGTGATCGATTTCTGCACCTTGACGTAGGTAGGCGAACCCCAGCCGTCCTTGTCGTAGGCCTTGCGCAGCTTGTCGAACAGTTCGCGCATCCGGTCGAAGCGCTCCAGCGCGTCGGTCTTGAGCTTTTCCAGCAGGCGCGTCATGGCCTTGGAGCCGCCCTTGCCGTCGTCGTCGTCCTCTTCGTCGTACTCGTCGAAGTCTTCCTCGGCCACGTAGTCGTCATTTTCATCGGCATTGACGAAGCCATCGACGATGGTGGAGATCACCACCTTGCCTTCGCGGATGTCCTCGGCCATTTGCAGCACTTCGGCAATGGTGGCGGGCGAGGTAGAGATGGCCTCCATCATGTCCATCAGGCCGCCTTCGATGCGCTTGGCGATTTCGATTTCGCCTTCGCGCGTGAGCAGCTCGACCGTGCCCATTTCGCGCATGTACATGCGCACGGGGTCGGTGGTGCGGCCAAATTCCGAATCGACGGTGGACAGGGCCGCTTCGGCTTCTTCCTCGGCCTCTTCCTCGGTGGTGGCGGACTGGCCGGTGTTGTTCAGCAGCAGGGTTTCGGCGTCCGGCGTCTGCTCGTACACGGCCACGCCCATGTCGCTGAGCATGGCGATGACCACTTCCAGCGTTTCGGCATCGACCAGCTTGTCGGGCAGGTGGTCGTTGATTTCGGCGTGGGTCAGGTAGCCGCGCGTCTTGCCGAGCTTGATGAGCAGTTTCAGGCGCTGGCGGCGGGTGTTCATTTCCTCTTCGGTCAGGACGGTTTCGTCCAGGCCGAATTCCTTCATCAAGGCGCGTTCCTTGGCCTTGCTGATCTTCATGCGCAGGGGCTTGGCTTTTTCCACGCCTTCGGCGGGGGCAGCGGCTTCGGCCTCCGGCTCGGCTTCCAGCTCCAGGTCGGCTTCGATGTCGCTCAGGTCGGCATCGTCGTCCAGGCCCTCTTCCTTGGCCTTGGGCTTGCGGCCCCGCTTGGCGGCCGGTTTGTCGGCCTCTTCCTTGGCGGCTTTCTTGGCAGCAGGGGCTTTCTTGGCTGCGGCTTTTTTCGCTGCGGGCTTGTCGGCGGCGGCTTCCTCGGCCTCGACCGGGGCCGCTACGGTTGCGGCCTCGGTGGCTTTTTTCTCGGCGGCTTTTTTGGCGGGGGCCTTCTTGGCAGCCGGTTTTTTGGCGGGTTCTGCCGGCACTTCCTGGGTGGCCGTGCTGTCGGCCGCTACAGCTTGCTTGGCCGGGGTTTTCTTGGCAGCGGCCTTTTTCGGCGCGGGCTGCTCTGCGTCGGCATCGGCCTGCTTACGGCTACGTTTGGGGGTCGCTTCTGCCAACAGCGCATCCGCCATGGCTTTCAATTCAGCTTTGGTTGCCACTTGGGTTCCTTTTCGCAATATCCACCAGCACGCCGAGGGGAGCACTGCCACTGGCGGGCACATCCATTCCATTGAGTCTGCATTGCACGCACCTGGGGCCAGGGCGTGGGGAGTCAAGCCTCCCGGGCAAGATGGTGGGCGATCATTTGGTGTGCAGTCCTTGCGGGAATGGGTCAGAGCCTGATGCTCAACGTGAATGCGCTTTCACGCGACCCGGGTCGGAGGTGCTGCTGTCGCTCTTGCCGATAAGGGCGCAATTATAGGCGTTCGCCGCAAACTCAAGACCAAACTTCGGAAAAATGTCAAGCCCTGTCTATAAATTTTTACTGCGCTCCAGCAACGCCTGGTAACGCTGGCGCAGTTCCTGGTTGCCCGGGTCGCTGGCGTAGGCCTGGGCCAGCTGGGTCTGCAACTGGCGGATGCGCTGGGTCAGGAGCGGTTTGAGGATGCTGCGCAGCTCCTGGTGCTGGGCCTGGGGGTCGTCCTCGGGGTGCCCCAGGGGGCCGCTCATCAGTTGCTGCACCCAGTCCCGGTGCCCGGTGGCATCCAGTTGCTGCTGCACTGCCGCCCAGCTTTGGGTGCCGTGCGCCTGATGAAACGCCTCGACCCAGGCAAACAAAGGGCCGTGGGGCGTGGGCAGGTGAACCAGCGCATCCCAGTCGTCGTTGTCCAGCCGTTCCAGCAGGGCCATATGCCCCAGCAGCAGGCGCACGGCCTGGTCCGGCCCGGTGGTGATTTCCACCCGGCGGCTGGCAGGCGGCGGCGCGGCAGGGCGCCCACGGCCCGGCCCGGCCCACGGTTGGCGCGGCGGGCGTTCGCCCCAGCGGCTGCCATGCCCCTGGCGGCCATCCGGCGCGGGGTGGCCGCTGCTGGCCGGGGCATTGGTGCGCTGCCAGATGCCCTCCAGCTCCTGCGCGGGCAGGGCGATGTGCTGGGCCAGTTCGTCCAGCACCAGCCGCTTCAAGGTGCTGGGGGGCAGCAGATTCCACAGCGGCTGCGCCTGGTTGGACAGCCGCGCCCGGCCCGGGGCGGTGCCCAGGTCGCAGCCCTCGCTGGCCACTTGCAGCAGGAACTGGTTGAACGGCATGGCAGCATGCACCATGCGGGTGAAGGCATCGGCACCGTGGGTGCGGATGAAGCTGTCCGGGTCATGCTCGGGCGGCAGAAAGAGGAATTTCACGCTGCGCGTGTCATTGACCAGCGGCAGCACCGCCTCCAGCGCCTTGCGGGCGGCCCGCTGCCCGGCAGCATCGCCGTCGAAGCTGAACACCACCGCCTCGGTAAAGCGAAACAGCTTGTGGATGTGGTCGCCGGTGCAGGCGGTGCCCAGGGTGGCCACGGCGTTGGGAAACCCCAGTTGCGCCAGCGCCACCACGTCCATATAGCCTTCGCAGACCAGGGCGTAGCCGGCTTCGCGCAGGTCGGTGCGGGCTTCGTACAGGCCGTACAGCTCGCGCCCCTTGTGGAACAGCGGGGTTTCCGGCGAGTTGAGGTATTTGGGCTTCTCGTCGCCCAGCACGCGTCCGCCAAAGCCGATGCACTGGCCTTTCACGTCCCGGATGGGGAACATGATGCGGTCGCGGAAGCGATCGTAGCGCTTGTCGTCCTCGGCGCCGTGGATGACGAGACCGCCCTCCTCCAGCAAACGGCTGGTGTAGTCGGGGAAAACGCTGGCCAGGTAGTTCCACCCCGCCGGGGCATAGCCCAGGCCGTAGCGGCTGCTGACCGCCCCGGAGACGCCCCGGCGTTTCAGGTAGTCGATGGCGTGGGGAGTGCTTTTGAGCTGTTCGCAATACGCCTGGGCGGCCCGCTCCATCGTGTCCACCAGGCTGTCCTGCTGCTGCTTGGCCGCCTGGCGCTGGGCGCGTTGCTGGGGGGAGATGTCTTCCTGCGGCACCTGCATCCCGACCTCCTGGGCCAGGGACTGCACGGCTTCCATGAACTCCATGCCGGTATGTTCGCGCAGGAAGGCGATGGCATCGCCGCCCTTGCCGCAGCCGAAGCAGTGGAAAAACTGCTTGACCGGGCTGACGCTGAACGAGGGCGATTTTTCCCCATGAAAAGGGCACAGCCCCATGAAGTTGGCCCCGCTTTTTTTCAGCGGCACGTAGCGCCCCACGACGTCGACGATATCGACGCGCTGGAGCAGGTCTTGGATAAAAGAGGCAGGAATCGACACGGCAGCGATTGTCTTGCAAATTCCGAATCCACAAACATCGTTAAAAAGAGAGCTTCTTCCGATGGATATAAATGGTTTTCAGATATGAAACTATCTAAAAATCAATGAATACCAGCGGAAGCAGCTATTTTTTTATTGACCCTGCGCCCCATCTTCCCGCACCCGCCAGTAGCGGGCAAAGCGCGGCAGCCCGCTGGCGTGGGTGCCGTTGAAGCGGTAGGTGATGGTGCTGCCGATGGCCGGAGGCCGGGCGCGGTCGGCATCAGTCAGGCCGCTGCCGATTTTGAAACGCTGGCCGCCGGGCATCTGCACCAGCAGCGCCCCGGTCATGCCCTGGTATTTGCCTTTGCCGGGCAGGTGGGCCACGACCACGGCTTCGGCATCGTCAAACAGTTTCAGCTTGACCAGATCGTCGCTGCGGCCCGGGCGGTAGGGGCTGTCGGCGCGGCGCAGCATCAAACCTTCCGCACCCGCCTTGCTGACAGCGTGCAGTTGCTCCATCAGGGCCGCATGGCTGGGCACCTGCCACTGCGCCGCTGCCTGCACCCAGGGCTGGCCGATGCCCTGCGCCACGCGCTGCAAGGCCTGCTGGCGCTGCCCGAACGGGCCGGGATGCTGCGGCAGGTCGAACACCATGTAGCGCAGCGTGCGCCAGCCGTCCTCATCCTTGCGGCCCTGCGCCACCGTGGCCTGCACGGCGGCGAACTGCCCACGGCCCGCCCACAGTTCGCCATCCAGCGCCTGTGCAGGCCAGCCCCGGGTGAACCACGCGGGCGCATCGATGGGCAGCCCCTGGCGGCTGCGCAACTGCCGCCCATCCCAATGGGCGCGGATGCCGTCGTATTTCTCGCTGACCCAGTACGCCTGCACGTCCAGCCCGGGCCGGTAGCTGTTGGCCAGGGTCAGCGTGTCGGCGCGGGCCGCAGCCGCTGCACAAAGAATGCACAGCGCCAGAAAAACACTCATGCGGCGCAGCCAGGGCAGTGAATACATGAGAACGACCTTCCGCAAAAAACAGGTTCAGCCCTGCACCGGCTCCTGCGCCCGCTCCAGTTCCTGTTGCAGAAAATCGAACACGGCCTCGTCCGCGCAGAATGCCACGTTGAAGCGCAGCCACGGGCTGGGTTCCAGCCCGGGCGAGAACAAATGCCCCGGCCCGAGCAGGATGTCGTGCTCCGTGGCCCGCAGCGCCACGGCATTGGCATCGGCAATCTGCGGATGGCGCACCCACAGGAACATGCCGGCCTTGGGTTCGGTAAACAGCTCGAAGCCCAGGGCGAGAAAGCGTGCTGCCACTTTTTCGTGCGCGGCCGTCAGGCGTTCGCGCAGCGTCTTGGCGTGCTTGCGCCAGCGTCCGTCGATCAGGGCGCCGTAGACGATGCGCTCGGACAGCTCGGCAGAGGTCAGGCCCGCAATCATCTTGAGTTGGGCCAGGTCCTCGATCAGCTCCGGGTTGCCCGCCATATAGCCCACGCGCAGGTTGGGCGAGATGGTCTTGGAAAAGCTGCTGATGTAGACCACGCGGTTGAGCTGGTCCAGGCTGGCAAACGATGGGTAGGGGCGCGGGTCCAGGTCGCTGTAGATGTCGTTCTCGACCAGCGTCACGTCGTACTTCTCGGCCAGTTGCAGCACGCGGTACATGTGCGCCAGCGTGGCCGATGCGCCCGTCGGGCAGTGCAGCCGTGGCTGGGTGAAGAACACCTTGGGGCGGTGTTCGTCCAGCAGGCGCTCCAGCAGGGCCAGATCGTAGCCCTCTTGCGTGCGCGTAACGCCCAGCAGTTCGCCGCCCAGCAGGCGCAGGCCGAAGCACAGGTTGGCGTAACTGGGGTCGTCGATCAGCACCGGGTCGCCTGCATGTACCAGCCGACGGGCGATCAGATCCAGCGCGTGGCTGGAGCCGGACGTGAGCAGGATCTGCTCGGTGGTCAGCGCCACCTCGTGTTCGGCCAGCAGGTCGCGCACCAGTTGGCGCAGCGGCGCAAAGCCTTTCGGCTCGCCATAGCCGCTGATGCTGATCTCGCCCGAGGCGAGGGTGCGCAGCGCACGGCGCACGCCGTCGCCGAACAGCCAGTCCTCCGGCAGCCAGCCACAGCCGGGTTTGCGGCTAAGGCCCCGATGCTCGAAGATGCGCCGCATGTAGTACATGGAGTCGAAGTCGTAGCGGCCCCCGGCGGCGGGCACCAGGCCATCGTCCGGCCTGCGCCGGCGCACGAAAAAGCCCAGGTGCGGGCGCGAGACGAAATAGCCCTGCGCCACCAGCCGGTCGTAGGCATCCACCACGGTGTAGACGCTCACCCCGTGCGCATGGGCAAATTGCCGGATGGACGGCAGCTTGGCGCCGGAGCGCAGCGCCCCCTCTTCGACAAGGCGGCTGAAGCCGTCCACGATCTGCTGGACCAGGGACACGGAGGAGGAAGAATCAAGCACGAACATGGCATCTAGGGGTTACTACGGGTCGGGTTTGTTTGTACTGCACCCACGGCCTGCACAGTACCTGCCCCCCCGGGCAGCAGCTGTGTATGTTAGCCCTTGGGGGTGGTCGATAGAGTGGCACTTCACTGTTCTCCAACCTGGAAGGAAGCCATGCTCGACACCACCAAGACCACCAACGCCAGCCTGTACGCCCGCCGTGAAGCGGCCATTCCGCGCGGCGTGGGCCACACCCACCAAATTTTTATCGATCGGGGCGACAATGCCGAAATCTGGGATGTGGAAGGCAAGCGCTACATCGATTTTGCCGGTGGCATTGCCGTGCTGAACACCGGCCACCGCCATCCGCAGATCATGGAAGCGGTGCAGGCGCAGATGCAGCGCTTCACCCACACCTGCTTTCAGGTGCTGGCCTACGAAAGCTACGTGGAGCTGGCCGAGCGGCTGAACGACAAGGCGCCCGGCAACTTCGCCAAGAAGACCGTGTTTCTCTCGACCGGCGCCGAAGCGGTGGAAAACGCCGTCAAGATCGCCCGCTGCCACACCCGGCGCGGCGGCGTGATTGCTTTTACCGGCGCCTACCACGGCCGCACTTCGCTGACGATGGCGCTGACCGGCAAGGTCGTGCCCTACAAGGCCGGGTTCGGCCCCTTCCCCGGCGAAATCTTCCACGCCCGCTTCCCCAACCCCAGGCGCGGGGTGACGGTGGAAGACGCCATCGAATCCATCGAGCAGATCTTCAAGAACGACATCGAACCCAGCCGCGTGGCGGCCATCATCATCGAGCCGGTGCAGGGCGAAGGCGGCTTCAACCCCGCGCCGCGTGCGCTGCTGGAACACATCCGCGCGGTGTGCGACCAGCACGGCATCGTGATGATCGTGGACGAGGTGCAGACCGGCGCGGGCCGCACCGGCACCTGGTACGCCATCGAGCAAAGCGGCGTGGTGCCGGACATGATCACCCTGGCCAAGTCGATGGCGGGGGGCTTCCCGATCTCGGCCGTCACGGGCCGCGCCGACATCATGGACGCCCCGGCCCCCGGCGGCCTGGGCGGCACCTATGCGGGCAACCCCATCGCCTGCGTGGCCGCCCTGGCCGTGATGGACACCTTTGCGCAGGACAACCTGCTGGAGCGCTCGCGCAGCGTGGGCCAGCGCATGGTCGGCAAGCTTGAAGCGATGGCCGAAACCCACCCCGAACTGGCCGACATCCGTGGCCTGGGCGCGATGGTGGCCGTGGAGCTGTGCAAGGACGGCGACATGCAGCAGCCGGCCCCCGAACTGGCCAAGGCCGTCAGCGCCGAAGCCGCCCGCCGTGGCCTGATCCTGCTGACCTGCGGCACCTATGGCAACGTGCTGCGCATCCTGGTGCCGCTGACGGCCAGCGATGCGCTGCTGGACGAAGGCCTGGACATCCTGGCCGCCAGCATCGCCGCTGCCAAGCAGGTCTAAGAACGTGTTCACGATCTCGGCGCGAAGGGGTGCGGGATGCGGATCGGGATGGGCTGCTAGGCGCAAACCGCAGCCATAGCGGTGCTATGGCGAGGATTTGCAACGACGCAGACCGCCCGAGGCCGCGACTGCACACCCGCGCAGAGATCGTGAACACGTTCTAAGCCGGGGGCGCTGCCCCCCGGCGCAGGCACACGGCAATGGGAAAGGCCCCGTGCATTGGCCCACGGGCAGGCCCGCACCCAGCGTTGATCGAAGCCCCAAAGCTTCCCCCCCATACGAAAATAAACGAGGAGACACCATGACAACACAAGCAGCCTGTGGCGCCCGCAGCGGCACCACGCTGAAAAACGGATTGCGCTCGCGCCACCTCACCATGATCTCGATCGCCGGCGTGATCGGCGCAGCGCTGTTCATCGGCTCCGGCAAGGTGATTGCCAATGCCGGGCCGGCAGCCATCCTGGCCTATATCGCGGGCGGCATCGTGGTGGTGCTGGTCATGCGGATGCTGGGCGAAATGGCCGTGGCGCAGCCCGATACCGGCTCGTTCTCGACCTATGCCGACCGGGCCATCGGCCGCTGGGCGGGCTTTACCATCGGCTGGCTGTACTGGTACTTCTGGGCGCTGCTCATGGGCTGGGAAGCCTATGTGGCGGGCAAGATCCTGCACGACTGGTTCCCGATGATTCCGATCTGGGGCTACATGCTGATCGTCACCGTCGCGCTGGTGCTGGTGAACCTGATGAAGGTGAAGAACTACGGCGAATTCGAATTCTGGTTTGCGCTCATCAAGGTCACGGCCATCGTCGTCTTCCTGATCATCGGCCTGCTGGCCCTGACCCACCTGTGGCCCTGGGGCCAGCCCGATGCCGTCGGCTTCACGCACCTGACCAAGGAGGGCTTCATGCCCAACGGCTTCGGCGCGGTGGTGACGGCCATGCTGGGGGTGATGTTCGCCTTCATCGGCGCGGAAATCGTCACGGTGGCCGCTGCCGAATCGGACAACCCCAGCAAGGAAATCGTCAAGACCACCAAATCCGTGGTGTGGCGCATCATCCTGTTCTACGTCGGCTCCATCTTCATCGCCGTCTGCCTGGTGCCCTACGACGACCCGCTGCTGCAACAGGCCACGCACGGCACCTACACCGTCACGCTCTCCCGCCTGGGCATCCCCGAAGCCCGCCACATCGTCAATTTCGTGGTGCTGACTTCCGTCTGTAGCTGCTTCAACTCGGCCCTCTACACCTGCTCGCGCATGTTGTATTCGCTGTCGCGCCGGGGCGATGCCCACCGCGTGATGCAGATCACCGGCAAGAACAGCGGCAGCCCCTGGGTGGGCGTGCTGGTGTCCAGCGTGTTCGCCTTCGTCGCCATCTACCTGACCGCGACCGAGAAAATGGACATCTACGACGTGCTGATGTCGGCCACCGGCACCGTCGCCATGTACGTGTACCTGTGCATCGCCATCTCCCAGCTCAAAATGCGCCAGAAGCTGGACGCCGCCAACACGCCGATCACGTTCAAAATGTGGCTGTTCCCCTGGCTGACCTATGCCGTGATCTTCGCCATCCCCGCCGCGCTGGTGGTGATGGTGTGGGAAGGCACCTACCGCACCGAGGTGGTCTACACCTCCATCCTGGCCGCCGTGATCGTCCTCATGGGCCTGGTTGCGCAGAAGTTCAACATCGGCGGCCAGCGGGCCACCCCGGCCCCCCAGGCACCCCGGACGGGCCTGCGGGCCGAGGCCAGCGCCACCTGATACCCCTGTTTTTTCATATCCAAAAGGAAATACCGACATGCTCCAGAAAACCACCCGTACCGCTTTTCAATGGAACGACCCCTTTCACCTCGACCAGCAACTGACCGAAGACGAGCGCCTGATCCGCGATGCCGCCCGCAGCTACTGCCAGGACAAGCTGGCACCGCGCGTGCAGGACATGTTCCGCCACGAGAAAACCGACACCTCCATCTTCCGCGAGATGGGCGAGCTGGGCCTGCTGGGGCCGACCATCCCCACCGAGTACGGCGGTGCGGGCCTGAGCTACGTCAGCTACGGCCTGGTGGCCCGTGAGATCGAGTGGGTCGATTCCGGCTACCGCTCGATGGCTTCGGTGCAGTCGTCCCTGGTGATGGTGCCGATCAATACCTTCGGCACCGAGGCGCAGAAGCAGAAATACCTGCCCAAGCTGGCCAGCGGCGCGTTCATCGGCTGCTTCGGCCTGACGGAACCCGACCACGGTTCCGACCCCGGCAGCATGGCGACGCGGGCCTACAAGGTGGACGGCGGTTACAAGCTCACCGGCAGCAAGATGTGGATTACCAACAGTCCAGTAGCCGATGTGTTCGTGGTCTGGGCCAAGGAGGTGAGCGAGGGCGGCAACGTCGGCCCGATTCGCGGTTTTATTCTGGACAAGGGCATGAAAGGTTTATCTGCCCCGGCCATCCACGGCAAGGTGGGCCTGCGGGCCAGCATCACCGGCGAGATCGTCATGGACGAGGTGTTCGTGCCTGAAGAAAACGCCTTCCCCGAGGTGCGTGGCTTGAAAGGCCCGTTCACCTGTTTGAACAGCGCCCGCTTCGGCATCGCCTGGGGGGCCATGGGTGCGGCCGAAGCCTGCTGGCACACGGCCCGCCAGTACACGCTGGACCGCCAGCAGTTCGGCAAGCCGCTGGCGGCCAACCAGCTCATCCAGAAAAAACTGGCCGACATGCAGACCGAAATCACCCTGGGCCTGCAAGCGGCCCTGCGCGTGGGCCGCATGAAGGACGAGGGGCAGAACGTGGTGGAGATCACTTCCCTCATCAAGCGCAACAACTGCGGCAAGGCGCTGGACATTGCCCGCATGGCCCGCGACATGCTGGGCGGCAACGGCATCAGCGACGAGTTTGGCGTGGCCCGCCATCTGGTGAACCTGGAAGTGGTGAATACCTACGAGGGTACGCACGACATCCATGCGCTGATCCTGGGCCGGGCGCAGACGGGCATTGCGGCGTTTTAGAAAGCCGAGGAGTCCGCTCAAGCTACCGATAAAAGAGCTGTTTCCGCTGACTATTCAACGATTTCAAATATATTTCTATTTGAAATCCTTTATATGCAAGCAGTAGCAGCTCCTTTGTTTTTCAATGGAATACCTGCCCATGACACATCCCCCTTCCCGCCCGCAGCCCCTGGCCGGCATCCGCGTGCTTGACCTCTCGCGCGTGCTGGCCGGCCCCTGGGCCAGCCAGATTCTGGGCGACCTGGGCGCCGACGTGGTCAAGGTCGAGCGCCCCGGCAGCGGCGACGACACCCGCGCCTGGGGGCCGCCCTATCTTCAGGATGCCGACGGCCAGCCCACGCGCGAATCGGCCTACTTTCTCTGCGCCAACCGCAACAAGCGTTCCATCGCCATCGACATGGCCAGCCCGCAAGGCCGGCAGCAATTGCAGCAACTGGCCGCAAAAGCCGACATCGTGCTGGAAAACTTCAAGACCGGGGGCCTGGCGCAATACGGCCTGGACTACGCCAGCCTGAACGCCCTCAACCCCCGGCTGATTTACTGCTCCATCACCGGCTTCGGCCAGAACGGCCCCTACGCCGCGCGGCCCGGCTACGACTTTCTGATCCAGGCCATGGGCGGGCTGATGAGCATCACCGGCGTGCCCGATGGCGAAGCCGGCGCCGGCCCGCAAAAGGTGGGCGTGGCGCTGACCGACATCCTGACCGGCCTGTACGCCACCATCGGCATCCTGGCAGCGGTGCAGGAGCGCAACCGCTCCGGCCTGGGCCAGCACATCGACACCGCCCTGCTGGACGTGCAGGTGGCCGCCCTGGCCAACCAGGCCTCCAGCTACCTGGTGGGCGGCGTGGTGCCGCGCCGCATGGGCAATGCCCACCCCAGCATCGTGCCCTACCAAAGCTTTCCCACCGCCGACAGCGACATGATTCTGGCCGTGGGCAACGACGGCCAGTTCGCCCGCTTCTGCCAGGTGGCGGGCCGCCCCGAATGGGCGCAGGACGAGCGCTTTGCCACCAATCCCCAGCGCGTCAAGCACCGTGCCGAACTCATCCCGCTACTGCGCCAGACCACCGTGCTGCGCACCACCGCCGAATGGGTCGGCGCCCTGGAGCAGGCCGACGTGCCCTGCGGCCCGGTGAACCGGCTGGACCAGGTCTTTGCCGACCCGCAGGTGCAGGCCCGCGGCATCCACGTCGATCTGCCGCACCCGCTGGGCACGGTCGCCACCGTCGCCAGCCCGGTGCGCCTGAGCGCCACGCCCGTGCAGTACCGCATGGCCCCGCCCCTGCTGGGCCAGCATACCGACGATGTGCTGCGCGACTGGCTCCAGGCCGAAACGGCCCCAGCAGCAACGGCTGCTTGACACCCCTGCGCGTGCGGGCTTGTCGGCTTCCTATACTGGCCCGCACCAAGATTTTTTGCGATTTCTCTTCCCGCCCCGATTACCGAGACCCACATGACCACCCACCACGCCCCCCTGCACCAGCTCAACGACCCCACCCTGCTCAAAACCGCCGGTTACATCGACGGCGCCTGGGTGGAGGGCACCGACACCTTCGCCGTGACCGACCCGGCCACCGGCCTGGAGCTGGCCCAGGTCGCCAACCTCACTGCGGCCCACACGCAGCAGGCCATCGACGCTGCCGAAGCCGCCCTGCCCGCCTGGCGCGGCCTGACGCACAAGCAGCGCAGCCATTTGCTCCGTAAATGGTTCGAGCTGATTCTGGCGCACCGCGATGACCTGGCCCGCCTGATGACCGCCGAACAGGGCAAACCGCTGGCCGAGGCCACGGGCGAAGTCGTCTACGGCGCCAGCTTTGTCGAGTGGTACGCCGAAGAGGCCAAGCGCACCTACGGCGAAACCGTGCCCAGCTTTGCACCCGACCGCCGTGCCATGGTGCTGCGCCAGCCCATCGGCGTGTGCGCGGCCATCACGCCCTGGAACTTCCCCGTCGCCATGATCACGCGCAAGGTGGCCCCGGCGATTGCCGCAGGCTGCACCGTCGTCGTCAAGCCGGCGGAGTTCACCCCGCTGTGCGCCCTGGCCCTGGCGGAACTGGCGCACCGCGCCGGGATTCCGCAGGGCGTCATCAACGTGGTGCCCACCGAACACGCCGCCGCCGTCGGCAAGGTGCTGTGCGACAGCCCGGTGGTGCGCCACCTGAGCTTTACCGGCTCGACCGAAGTGGGCCGCATCCTGATGGCGCAGTGCGCCCCCACCATCAAGAAGCTGGCGCTGGAGCTGGGCGGCAACGCCCCCTTCATCGTGTTCGACGACGCCGACCTGGACAGCGCCGTGGAAGGCGCCATGACCAGCAAGTACCGCAACGCCGGCCAGACCTGCGTCTGCGCCAACCGCCTGTACGTGCAGGCGGGCGTCTACGACGCCTTCGTTGCCAAGCTGGCCGAGCGCGTGCGGGGCCTGAAAGTGGGCAACGGCTTCGAGCCGGGCGTGACGCAAGGCCCGCTGATCGAACCCGCCGCGCTGGACAAGGTACAGGAACACATTGCGGACGCCGTCGCCAAGGGCGGCCACATCGTCACCGGCGGCAAGCCGCTGCAAGGCCAGTTCTTCGAGCCGACCGTGATCGCCAATGCCACCCGCGACATGCGCGTGGCCCGCGAGGAAACCTTCGGCCCCCTGGCCCCGGTGTTCCGCTTCACCACCGAGCAGGAAGCCATCGACGCCGCCAACGCGACGGAATTTGGCCTGGCCAGCTACTTCTACAGCCGCGACATCGGCCGCATCGTCCGCGTCAGCGAAGCGCTGGACTACGGCATGGTCGGCGTGAACATCGGCCTGCTGGGCAGCGAGCAGGTGCCGTTCGGCGGCGTCAAGCAGTCCGGCCTGGGCCGCGAAGGCTCGCACCACGGCATGGACGAATACCTGGAGATGAAGTACGTGAACCTGGGCGATGTGCTGAAGTGAGCCCGGCCCGCCGCGCCGGCGGCGGGCATAAAAAAACCCGGCAGAAACTGCCGGGCATCAAGAAGGAAAGGAAAAAACGGTTCAGTGCAGCGCCAGTGCGCCGGCTGCCTTGCTCTTGCCGGCACGGGCCGGCGGGTTGCACAGGCCGCACTCGTAGTGCTTGGCGTTTTCGTACATCTCGGTGACGAACATGCCGGTGCATTTGCTGCACTTGGTGCGGGTGAGCATCTGCGCATCGACGAACTTGACCAGCCGCCAGGCACGGGTGAAGGACAGCAGGCACTCCAGCTCCAGCGTCTGCACCTGCTCCATGTACAGGCGGTAGGCTTTGGTCAGCACTTCGATCGGGTCGGCATCGACCCCTTTGGAGAGGTATTCGTAGATGTTCAGGAACAGCGAGCTGTGGATGTTTTCCTGCCAGGTCAGGAACCAGTCGGTGGAGAACGGCAGTTGGCCCTTCGAGGGCGACTTGCCCGCAATCTCCTTGTAGAGGCGGATCAGGCGCTCGTAGGACAGGGTGGTTTCCGATTCCAGCACCTGCATCCGGGCGCCCATCTCGATCAGCATGGCGGCACGTTCGATTTGCCGCGATTCATTCAGCACACTTTTGGCGGTAGCGGTAGCAGCAGTCATGGCGATACTCCTCTATTGAATATTCGGACGGCGGCTTACAGCACTTCGGAAACCCGACCGGCCATGACGATGTTGGCGTGCAGGGTGTTCAGGGTGTCGTTGGTGTTCTTGTTGCTGCTGTGGTTGGTCAGCAGGCTCCAGACCATTTCATCGTCGGCACGGAAGCTGCACAGCAAGGTGTTGCGCGAAGCCAGCTTCAGCACCTGCCCGGCAGACAGGGTGACCAGCAGGTCGCAGGCTTCTTCGCTCAGACCCAGGCGGAAGATGGCTTCGGCCTTGTCCTGGCGGATCAGGTTCTGCGCCAGCATCAGGTAAGTCAGGTTGGCTTCGCGGATTTCGGCGAGAAGTTGTTCGTTGCTCATGGTGCTTCCTTTCCAGTCGGTCGGCAGATCGGGCTGCCTTGTTTGCGGTGTCGGTCATCGATCGGTACCGCGCTGTTGTTGGAAGCAATTGTGGCGAAAGGCCGGGGGGAACTTGAGTCGGCGTGCGCCCATACCTGGAGTCAGAAAAAGCGGGAGTGGCGTGTCAGCCAAAGGTGCGGGGCTTGTAGGATTTTTTCTTACAGCAGGCTGGCCGCCAGAACCTGCTGCTTTTATTGTGTGCCGCTACTGTAACCCTAGCAGGGAAGGCCGCAAAGCCGGAATAACCGGGGCTTTTGCCGCCAGCCCCGGGCTTTGCCGCTGCGCCGCAAAAGGGGATGAACCACCCCTGAAGTCGGCATCATGCCGCAGCCGCTGCAACGGCATAGGGGGAAAAGCAAGGCGCTTGCCCCCTACTCCGGCTTACCGCCACCACCACGGCATCAAGCGCCCTGGACGCAGGGGCGGCCGGGGTCGCTGCACCACTGGCTCCAGCTCCCGGCAAACAAAACCGTCGGGGCAAAACCGGCCACTTCCATCGCCACCAGATTGGGCACGGCGCTGACGCCGCTGCCGCACTGGTGGACGACGCTGGCCGGATCGCGCCCGGCCAGCAGGGCGTCGAACTCGGCCCGCAGCAGGGCGGCGGGTTTGAAGCGGCCATCCAGGGCAATGTTGTCGGTGAACGGGCGGTTCAGCGCCCCGGGGATATGCCCGGCCACGGGGTCGAGCGGTTCGACCTCGCCCCGGAAACGCGCCGGGCCACGGGCATCGACGATGGTCTGCGCCCCGCTGTCCAGGCGCCGGGCGACTTCTTCCACCGTCGCCAGCGTGCGCAGCGGCGCCTGCAAGGCGAAATCCCCCGGCTGGGCCGCAGGCTGCGGCATCCCGCCAGCCAGGGCACCGCCTGCGGCCTGCCAGGCTTGCAACCCGCCATCGAGTACCGCCACGGCCTCGTGCCCGGCCCATTTGAGCATCCACCACAAACGCCCGCAGTAGTTCACCCCCTGGCGGTCGTAGACCACCGCCTGCATGTCGCTGCAAAAGCCGACGCTGCGCAGCCAGGCTGCAAACGCCTCCCGGCTGGGCAGCGGATGGCGGCCACCGCTGGCGGCTGTATCGCCTGCGGCGGCGCTCAGGTTCTCATCGAGGTGGGCGTAGACCGCGCCGGGAATGTGCGCCTCCTGGTACTGCGCCAGCCCCGCGCCGGGCTGGGCCAGGTCGAAGCTGCAATCGAACACCATCAACGGCTGGCCGTCGGCCTGCAAAGCTTGCAGTTGCGCGGCGGAAATCAGCAGGGGAAAGGACAAGGCACGGCTCATAGACAATCTTCCAGGACGAAAACGCCTATTGTGCCGCTGCCCCGCAGCGTCACGGCAGCACTAGCGTCCGGCAGGGGACGCCATCGGCGCCTCCGTCTCCGCCGTTGCCGGGGGCGCAACCTTGTTGCGTGCACGCAGCACCGTGGCCGCAATGCCGCTGGCGGCCACCAGGGCCATGCCCAGCCAGCCCAGCAGGTTGATCTGGTCGTCGAACCACACCAGGCTGTACGCGCTGGCAAAAATCAGGCCGGTGTATTGCAGGTTGGCCACCACCAGCGTGGCCCTGGGGGTTTGCGCCGTGGCATAGGCCCGCGTCATGCACAACTGCCCGCCGGCGGCCAGCACGCCCACGGGCAGCAGCCACAGGCTGGGCCCGATGCCCGGCCAGGGCGAAACGCCCCCGCCCAGCATGACGGCCCCGCCCCCGACGGCGCAGCCCAGGCAGAAATAGAACACGGTACGCGCCTCCGGCTCCCCGGCGCGGGACAGGGCCGACACCTGCATGTAGGCCATGGCCGACAGCACGCCGGAAGACAACCCCGCCAGCGCCGCCACGCCCTGCTGCTGGGCAAAGCTGGGTTGCAGCAACAGCAGCACGCCGACAAAGCCCATGACGATGGTTGCCAGCAGCGGAATGTTCAGCGAGCGCCGCGCCCCGGTATGGCCCGGCCGCCACGTCCACAAGGCGCCGGCGACCAGAAAGGCGGCAATCCACAGGCTGCTCATGTAGTTGAACGTCATCCCCGTGGCCAGGGGCATCTTGGTGATGGCGTAGAACCAGCCGGACATGGCCGTGACGCCGACCAGCGAGCGCCAGCCGTGCATCCACGGGTGGCGCGTCGCCAGGCCGATGCCCTGGCGGCGGGCCAGCCACCACAGCACGGCCATGCCGATCAGCCCCCGGTAAAAAACGATTTCCGCCGTCGTGAACGAGGCGCTGGCGTATTTGACGAACACGCCCATGGTGGCAAAAAAGAAGGCGCCCGCCACCATCCACAGTGCTTGCATAGTATTTTTGAAAACCCTGGTAAACCCGAACAACCCCCGATAGTAAAACTGCGTGCCATTTATTGTTGGCACCGGGCCAATGGTTTTTCGATACAGGGGCGTTTGACCCGCAGGGGCACAATGGGCCGGTGACTGCTTTCGTTGCGGCTTACAGAAAGGATCTCGCCATGTCCCACCCGTTTGCTTCCACCCTTCAGCCCCTGGCCCTGGGCCAGGGCCGCCAGGGCCAGTTGTATTCCCTGCCCGCGCTGGCCGAACAGTTCCCCAACATCGCACGGCTGCCGGTGTCGCTGCGCATCGTGCTGGAGGCCGTGCTGCGCCACTGCGACGGTGCCAAGGTTCTGCCCGAACACGTTGCCCAACTGGCCAACTGGCGGCCCCGGGCCGAGCGCACCGAGGAAATCCCCTTCGTCGTGGCCCGCGTGGTGCTGCAGGACTTCACCGGCGTGCCCCTGCTGGTCGACTTGGCCGCCATGCGTGCCGCAGCGCAGCAACTGGGCAAATCACCCCAGGCGGTGGAGCCGCTGGTGCCGGTCGATCTGGTCGTCGATCACTCCATCATGGTGGACTACTACGGCACGCCCCAGGCGCTGGGGCAGAACATGGCGCTGGAGTTCCAGCGCAACCACGAGCGCTACCAGTTCATGAAATGGGGGATGCAGGCCTTCGACACCTTTGGCGTGGTGCCGCCGGGCTTCGGCATCGTCCACCAGGTGAACCTGGAATACCTGGCCCCGGGCATCCACCAGACCCCGGGCGGCATCTGCTACCCCGACTCCCTGGTCGGCACCGACAGCCACACCACCATGATCAACGGCATCGGCGTGGTCGGCTGGGGCGTGGGCGGCATCGAGGCCGAAGCGGCCATGCTGGGCCAGCCGGTGTATTTCCTCACCCCCGACGTGGTCGGCTTCGAGCTGACCGGCCAGCTGCGCGAAGGCGTGACGGCCACCGACCTGGTGCTGACGATTACCGAGCGCCTGCGCCAGGAAAAAGTCGTCGGCCAGTTCGTCGAGTTTTTTGGCGAGGGCACGGCCAGCCTGTCCGTCCCCGACCGCGCCACCATCGGCAACATGTCGCCGGAATACGGGGCGACCATGGGTTTCTTTCCGGTCGATGACAAAACCCTGGACTACTTCCGGGGCACGGGCCGCAGCGAGCAGGCGATTGCCGACTTCGAAGCCTACTTCCGCGCCCAGGGGCTGTTCGGCGTGCCCCGGGCGGGGGAGCTGGACTACTCGCGCGTCGTCTCGCTGGATTTGTCCACCGTCAGCCCCAGCGTGGCCGGCCCCAAGCGCCCGCAGGACCGCATTGCACTGGAGCATGTGGCCAGCAAGTTCGACCAGCTCTTTTCCGCCCCAATGGCCGACAACGGCTTCAACCTGCCCGCCGAGCGCCTGGGCCAGCGCTTTGCCATCGAATGCGGCGCTGGCGGCCCGGCGGACAACAATGCCAGCACCGCACCGGGCGCCCCCCGCTCGGTGGTCGAGATGGACGGCAACCGCCCGACGCTCAGCAGCGCCCATAGCGAAGAACACAAGCCGTCGGTCTGCGAAATCGACGGCTCGCAAGCCACCAGCCAGGGCATTGGCGATGGCGACGTGCTGATTGCCGCCATCACCAGTTGCACCAACACCAGCAACCCCAGCGTGCTGCTGGCCGCCGGGTTGCTGGCGCAAAAGGCGGTGGCAGCGGGCTTGACGGTGCAGCCGCACATCAAGACCTCGCTGGCCCCCGGCTCGCGCGTCGTCACAAAGTATCTGACCGATACCGGCCTGCTGCCTGCGCTGGAAAAGCTCGGCTTTGCCCTGGCCGGTTACGGCTGCACCACCTGTATCGGCAATGCGGGCGACCTGACGCCCGAGCTGAACGACGTGATCACCCGCAACAACCTGGTGTGCGCCTCGGTGCTGTCGGGCAACCGCAATTTCGAGGCGCGGATCCACCCCAACATCAAGGCCAACTTCCTCATGAGTCCGCCGCTGGTCGTGGCCTACGCGATTGCCGGCACGGTGCGCATCGACCTGCAAAACGCCCCGCTGGGCACCGGCAAGAACGGGCAGCCGGTGTACCTGCGCGACATCTGGCCCAGCAACCAGGAAGTGCAGGCCCTGGTCGCCAGCGCCATGCAGGGCGAAGCCTTCCGCGCCAACTACGCCAAGGTGAAGACCGAACCCGGCGCCCTGTGGGAAGCCATCGAAGGCGTCACCGGCGACACCTACGACTGGCCGACCAGCACCTACATCGCGCAGCCGCCGTTCTTCGAGGATTTCAGCCTCACGCCCGACACCGCCTCGCCCGCGCAGCCGATCGGCAACGCCCGCATCATGGCGCTGTTCGGCGACTCGATCACCACCGACCACATCTCCCCCGCCGGGGCGATCAAGGAAAGCTCGCCCGCCGGACAGTGGCTGAAGGCGCACGGCGTGGCCAAGGCCGACTTCAACAGCTACGGCTCGCGCCGGGGCAACCACGAGGTGATGATGCGCGGCACCTTTGCCAACGTGCGCATCAAGAACCTGATGATCCCGCCGCTGGCCGACGGCTCCCGCGAGGAAGGCGGGGTGACGCTGTACCACAGCGGCGATGGCCAGGGCGGCAGCAAGAGCGAAAAAATGCCCATCTACGATGCTGCCATGCTCTACCAGGCTGCCGGTACGCCCACGGTGATTTTTGCCGGGGAGGAGTACGGCACCGGCTCCAGCCGCGACTGGGCGGCCAAGGGCACGCAACTGCTGGGCATCCAGGCCGTGATTGCCAAGAGCTTCGAGCGCATCCACCGCTCCAACCTCGTCGGCATGGGCGTGCTGCCCCTGCAGTTCCTGCCCGGCGACAGCTGGGAAAAACTCGGCCTGCAAGGCGATGAGCGCGTGGATGTCATCCCGCCCGCCGACCTGGCCCCGCAAAGCCTGGCCCAGGTGGTCATCCACCGCACCGACGGCTCGCAGCAGCAGCTCGCGGTGAAGCTGCGCATCGACACCCCGATCGAGGTGGCCTACTACCGCCACGGCGGCATCCTGCCGTTCGTGCTGCGCCAGTTGCTGGCGGGATAGCACGGCGGCGCAACGTCAAAAAAAGAAGGGCAGCTTGTGACGCTGCCCTTCTTTTTTACGTCAGACCCCAACCCGTCCGCTCAGTTTTCCTCGCTGCGGCGGCAGCCGGGGATGGTGTTGTCCCAATGCTTGCCGTTGGGGGCGCACTTCCAGAACGTGCGCGGCCCTTCCAAGGCGCAGACCGGGCGCATCAGCAAACCGGCCTGGGCGCAGGTTTTGACCGCCACTTCCTCCAGCACCGGCGCGGGGGCTGCGGGCGCTTGCGGCTGGGGCTGGGGCTGCGGCTCCGGCGCAGGCTTGGGCACGGGGCGCGTCACCGGCTTGGGCTGCGGGGCGGGCTTGGCCGGGGCGGCTTCAACGGCGGCTGGCGCTGCGGCCGCATCGGCTGCTGCCTCGGCCGCTTCGCCCGGCAGGGGCACGCTGGGCACCATCTGCGGCTGCTGGGCTTCGGGCAGGCTCTCGGCGGCAGGCGGCGGGGCTTGCTCCACGACCGGCGGGGTCGGCAGCTCCATCGGGCCGATCTTCTGCGGGGCCGGGCCGCTGTTGCCCATGACGAAGTACACCGCAATGGTGATGGCGCCGAAAAGCGCAATCGCCAGGCCAATCCACAAAACCAGGTTGTTTCCCATTTTTGTAGCTTGTTCCGCAGGGAACAAGGGCAGTAGCGGTGGTTTTGTATCTGAATCCTGCTCTACAGAAGCAGAAGAAGCTACTGAATCCGTAGTATTCGGTGTATCCGGCGTATCCGGCGTAGGCGCCTGCGCTGCGGGAGCGGCACCGGCCGCCGCCACGGCAGCCACGGTGGCGCCGCAGTGGTTGCAGAACTTCGCACCGGGCTTGAGCTGCGTCTGGCACTGCGGGCACGGCAGCCCTGCGGCGGCGGCAGGCACGGCAGGGGTCATCTGGCCGCAATGCGGGCAAAACTTGGTGCCTTCTTTCAAGCTGGCTTGGCAGTGGGTGCATTGCACGGCGTCTATCCCCCCTCGGTTCTGGGCAAAGCGCGGATGTTACCTTGCTGCTGCCATTGCTTCGCAGGCAAAACAGCCGCCGCCAGCAGGAAAACCACTTTGCACGACAATCGCGCCCACGATGAAAGCCCCTGAACTGCTCCTGCCCGCCGGCTCGCTCGACAAGATGCGTGCCGCCTACGATTTTGGCGCCGATGCCATCTACGCCGGCCAGCCGCGCTACTCGCTGCGTGCCCGCAACAACGACTTCCGCCTGGAGCAGATCGCCCAGGGCATCGGCGAAGCGCACGCACGTGGCAAGAAATTCTTCGTCACCAGCAACCTGATCGCGCACAACGACAAGGTGCGCACCTACCTGCGCGACATCGCACCGGTGATCGACTGCGGCCCCGACGCCCTCATCATGGCCGACCCGGGCCTGATCATGATGGTCAAGGAAAAGTGGCCCGAGCAGGAAATCCACCTGTCCGTGCAGGCCAACACCACCAACTGGGCCACGGTGAAGTTCTGGCAGAAGATGGGCGTCTCGCGCATCATCCTGTCGCGCGAGCTGTCGCTGGACGAGATCGAGAAAATCCGCCAGGAATGCCCGGACATGGAGATCGAAGTGTTCGTCCACGGCGCCCTGTGCATCGCCTACTCGGGCCGCTGCCTGCTGTCGGGCTATTTCAACCACCGCGACCCCAACCAGGGCACCTGCACCAACGCCTGCCGCTGGGAATACAAGACGCACGACGCCGCCGTCGATCCCAACACCGGCGAAGCCCTGGCCACGCCGATGGAGCAGGGCTTCAGCTTCACCAAGTCGCGCGAGGATGCCGACAGCCAGTTCTCCGGCACGCAGATGCAGCGCCACCCGCTGGCCGAGCAAATCTACCTGCTGGAAGAAAAAGGCCGTCCCGGCGAGCTGATGCCCATCATGGAAGACGAGCATGGCACCTACATCATGAACAGCAAGGACTTGCGGGCCGTCGAGCATGTCGAGCGGCTGGTGAAGATCGGCGTCGATTCCCTCAAGATCGAGGGACGCACCAAAAGCCTGTACTACGTCGCCCGCACCGCCCAGGTCTACCGCCGCGCCATCGACGACGCCGTGGCGGGCCGCCCCTTCAACCCGCACCTGATCACCGAGCTGGAAGGACTGGCCAACCGGGGCTACACCGGCGGCCTGCTGGAACGCCGCCCGGCCAACGACTACCAGAACTACGAAACCGGCACCAGCGTGCTGCAACGCAGCCACTTCGTCGGCCAGGTGCGCGGCTACCAGGACGGCATGGCCGAGATCGAAACCATGAACCGCTTTGCCGTGGGCGACACCATCGAGGTCATCCACCCCAGCGGCAACCGCACCGTCAAACTAGAGCAGATGTTCAACCTGGACGGCGAACCCGTGCAGGTCGCCCCCGGCAACCCGGTACGCGTGCGCGTGCCGCTGACCGGCCCGCTGGAGGGTGCGCTGATCGCACGCCTGCTGTAGCCCCTGCCCACGCCCCTGCCCCACCCCGCCGCTGGCGGGTTTTTTTGCGCCTGCGTTCTGCCCACGGCCCCTTCTGCACACCGCCAAGCAGCGGTCAGAATTTGCCAATTTAAATCAATATATTTCCATAAATACCATCCACCGACCCAGTCAAAAAAGGGTTCGGGTCGCGCTTTTTTCATGGTTAACCATGACTATTTTTACGTTTTCAGGCTTGCGTTGCCTTGTTGCCAGCCTTTAGAATTTCTGTAAACATATTTACTTATTTGGCTATTGCTACCCCGCATCATCGGCCAAGCTTCCCAACCTCGCAAACCATAGGACATGCAATGAAACGCTTTGAAGAAAAAACAGTGATCGTCACCGGCGGCGGCGGCGGTATCGGTGGGGCCGCCTGCCTGCGCCTGGGCGCCGAGGGCGCCAAGGTGGCGGTGCTGGACCGCGATCTGGCCGCAGCACAAAAGACGGCTGCCGCCGTGTGCGCCGCCGGCGGGCAGGCTGCCGCTTTTGCCTGCGACATCACCGACCGCACCCAGGTAGATGCGGCCGTGGCGGCCGTGCAAGAGCAACTGGGGCCGGTGGCTGCCTTGGTGAACAACGCGGGCTGGGATGTGTTCAAGCCGTTCTTGAAGACGTCCCCTGCCGAGTGGGAGAAGCTGATTGCCATCAACCTGACAGGGGCGCTGCACATGCTGCATGCGGTGCTGCCGGGGATGGTGGAGCGTGGCTATGGCCGGGTGGTGAATGTGGCTTCCGATGCGGCCCGGGGCGGTTCGTCGGGCGAGGCGGTGTATTCGGCCTGCAAGGGCGGGCTGCTGGCGCTGTCCAAGACGCTGGCGCGGGAACATGCCCGCCATGCGATCACGGTCAATGCGGTCTGCCCTGGCCCCACCGATACGGCCTTGCTCGCCGGGGTGGCCGAGGGGGCACGCGATCCGGCCAAGCTGATCGAGGCGTTTCGCAGTGCGATTCCGCTGGGCCGTCTGGGCCAAGGCGACGACCTGGCGTCGGCCATTGCGTTCTTTGCCAGCGATGACGCCAGCTTTGTGACCGGGCAGGTGCTCAGTGTCTCGGGCGGTTTGACGATGCACGGCTAAGCCGGGCAAGAGCAAAGAAAAAACCAAGCGCAAACAAAGCGCAAACCAAGGAGTAATGACCATGAATTTCGAAGACATCCTGTACGAAGTCAAAGACGGTGTGGCCTGGATCACGATCAACCGTCCCGAGAAGATGAATGCGTTTCGCGGTACGACCTGCGACGAGATCATCAGGGCGCTGAACAAGGCGGGCTATGACCGCAATGTGGGCTGCATCGTGTTGGCCGGTGCCGGCGATAAGGCGTTCTGCACGGGCGGCGATCAGTCGGCCCACGATGGCAATTACGATGGCCGGGGCACGATCGGTTTGCCGATGGAGGAGCTGCATACGGCCATCCGCGATGTGCCCAAGCCGGTGATTGCCCGGGTGCAGGGCTTTGCCATCGGCGGGGGCAATGTGCTGTGCACGATTTGCGATCTGACGATTGTTTCGGAGAAGGCCATCATGGGCCAAGTCGGCCCCAAGATGGGGTCGGTCGATCCGGGCTACGGCACGGCCTTCCTGGCCCGCGTGGTGGGCGAGAAGAAGGCCCGCGAAATCTGGTACCTGAACAAGCGCTATTCGGGCCAGGAGGCCGTGGAGATGGGCCTGGCCAATATCTGCGTGCCCCACGACAAGCTGGACGAGACGGTGCAGGAGTGGGCGCAGACGATTTGCCAGCGCAGCCCTACGGCCCTGGCCATTGCCAAGCGCAGCTTCAACATGGATACGGCCCACCAGGCCGGGATTGCGGGGCTGGGGATGTATGCCCTGAAGCTGTATTACGACACCGACGAGTCGCGCGAGGGGGTCAACGCCCTCAAGGAAAAGCGTGCTCCTGAGTTCCGCAAGTTCGCCAAGTAAGGAGCCGTCTGCATGGCACTCGACACCGAATCCTTTGACATCCTGCTGGCGACGGTGCAGCGCTTCGTGCGCGAGCGTCTGGTGCCGGCAGAAAACTACCTGGAGGAACACGACGAGGTTCCTCCCGCCCTCATCGACGAGATGAAGGAGCTGGGCCTGTTCGGCCTGACCGTGCCCGAGGAATACGGCGGCATCGGTCTGTCGGTGAGCCAGGAGGTGCTGGTGAACTACGAGCTGGGGCGCACGGCACCGGCCTTCCGCTCGGTGTTCGGCACCAACATCGGCATCGGCTCGCAAGGCATCCTGATGGACGGCACGCCGGAGCAAAAGGCCCAGTACCTGCCCCGCGTGGCCAGCGGCGAGCTGGTCATGTCGTTTGCCCTGACCGAGCCGGATGCCGGCACCGACGCCGCATCGCTGAAAACCCGCGCCGAGCTGGATGGCGACCACTACGTCCTCAACGGCACCAAGCGCTTCATCACCAACGCGCCGCGTGCCGGTGCCTTCACGCTCATGGCCCGCACCGGCGGGCCGGGCGCGGGCGGTGTTTCCTCGTTCATCGTGGATGCCCACACCCCCGGCATCCAGCTGGGCAAGAACGACAAGAAGATGGGTCAGCGCGGCACCAAGACCTGCGACGTGATTCTGGAGAACGTGCGCGTACCCGCCGCCAACATCATCGGCGGCGTGCCCGGCCAGGGCTTCAAGACCGCGATGAAGGTGCTGGACCGCGGGCGGCTCAATATCTCGGCCACGTCCTGCGGCCTGGCCTCGCGCATCCTGGACGAATCGCGCCGCTATGCCCGCGAGCGCAAGCAGTTCGGCAAGGCGATTGGCGAGTTTCAACTCATCCAGGCCATGCTGGCCGACAGCCAGGCCGAGCTGCTGGCCGGCTGGGCGCTGGTGCGCGAGGTGGCCCAGCGCTTCGACGGCAAGCCGACCCACCTGTCCGACCCGGACGTTTCCATGCGCGTCTCCTGCGCCAAGCTGTTTGCCACCGAAATGGTGGGCCGCGTGGCCGACCGGGGCGTGCAGATTCACGGCGGCGCAGGCTACATCAACGAATACCCGGTGGAGCGCTTTTACCGCGATGCCCGCCTGCTGCGCCTGTACGAAGGCACGACACAGGTGCAGCAACTCATCATCGGCCGCGAACTGCTGCGGCAGGACTAAATTTTCTGGAGCCTCCCCATGAGTAACTTTCACTGGAACGACCCCTTCCAACTCGACCAACAGCTCACCGAGGACGAGCGCCTCATCCGCGATGCCGCCCGCAGCTACTGCCAGGACAAGCTGGCACCGCGCGTGCAGGACATGTTCCGCCACGAGAAAACCGACACCTCCATCTTCCGCGAGATGGGCGAGCTGGGCCTGCTGGGGCCGACCATCCCCACCGAGTACGGCGGTGCGGGCCTGAGCTACGTCAGCTACGGCCTGGTGGCCCGTGAGATCGAGTGGGTCGATTCCGGCTACCGCTCGATGGCTTCGGTGCAGTCGTCCCTGGTGATGGTGCCGATCAATACCTTCGGCACCGAGGCGCAGAAGCAGAAATACCTGCCCAAGCTGGCCAGCGGCGCGTTCATCGGCTGCTTCGGCCTGACGGAACCCGACCACGGTTCCGACCCCGGCAGCATGGCGACGCGGGCCTACAAGGTGGACGGCGGTTACAAGCTCACCGGCAGCAAGATGTGGATTACCAACAGTCCAGTAGCCGATGTGTTCGTGGTCTGGGCCAAGGAGGTGAGCGAGGGCGGCAACGTCGGCCCGATTCGCGGTTTTATTCTGGACAAGGGCATGAAAGGTTTATCTGCCCCGGCCATCCACGGCAAGGTGGGCCTGCGGGCCAGCATCACCGGCGAGATCGTCATGGACGAGGTGTTCGTGCCTGAAGAAAACGCCTTCCCCGAGGTGCGTGGCTTGAAAGGCCCGTTCACCTGTTTGAACAGCGCCCGCTTCGGCATCGCCTGGGGGGCCATGGGTGCGGCCGAAGCCTGCTGGCACACGGCCCGCCAGTACACGCTGGACCGCCAGCAGTTCGGCAAGCCGCTGGCGGCCAACCAGCTCATCCAGAAAAAACTGGCCGACATGCAGACCGAAATCACCCTGGGCCTGCAAGCGGCCCTGCGCGTGGGCCGCATGAAGGACGAGGGGCAGAACGTGGTGGAGATCACTTCCCTCATCAAGCGCAACAACTGCGGCAAGGCGCTGGACATTGCCCGCATGGCCCGCGACATGCTGGGCGGCAACGGCATCAGCGACGAGTTCGGCGTGGCCCGCCATCTGGTGAACCTGGAAGTGGTGAACACCTACGAGGGCACGCACGACATCCATGCGCTGATTCTGGGCCGGGCGCAGACGGGCATTGCGGCGTTCTAGGTCGCTATTATTAAAGAAGCTTCTACCGCTGGTAAATCAACAAATTCAGATACTTTTATATCTGAAATCGTTTTTTTATCAGCGGTAGCAGCTATCCAATAAAAATACCAGGGGACTCGTTTGCCATGAACACCGCCCACGAACACACCGCCGTCCACACCCGCAGCACCGACGGCGTGCTGGTCATCGAGATACGCAACCCGCCGGTGAACGCCGCCTCGGCAGCGGTACGCCAGGGCCTGATGGCCGCGCTGCAAACGCTGGAGGCCGACCCGCAGCTCCAGGCCGCCGTGCTGATCGGCGCGGGCAGCACCTTTGTCGCCGGTTCCGACCTGCGCGAATTTGGCCAGCCACCCCAGCCGCCGCTACTGCCCGCCGTCATCGCCGCCATCGAGCAATGCCGCAAGCCCGTGGTGGCCGCACTGCACGGCGCGGCACTGGGCGGCGGGCTGGAACTGGCGCTGGGCTGCGATGCCCGCATCGCCCAGGCAGGCACCCTGCTGGGCCTGCCGGAAGTGACGCTGGGCATCATCCCCGGCGCAGGCGGCACCCAGCGCCTGCCCCGGCGCACCGGACTGCTGCAAGCCATCCCTCTGGTTTGCCGGGGCGAACGCTTCCCTGCCGCCCAGGCGCTCAAGCTGCGTCTGGTGGATGCCGTGGTCGAAAAAGAGGCCGACCTGTGCGCCCAGGCCGTGGCCCACGCACTCAGCCTGCAAGGGCGCAAGCAACGCATCCGCGACGAAGCCGTGCCTGCCGAAGATGCCGCGCTGATCGCCGCCGCCGAAGATGCCGCGCTGCGTGCGGGCAAGCACCAGCCCGCCGTGGTGGCCGCGCTCTCGGCCCTGCACGACAGCGCACGCCTGCCCTTTGACGAAGCCCAGGCCCGAGAACGGGCGGCTTTCGAGACGCTGCGCCTCTCGCCCCAGGCGCTGGCGCTGCGCCACCTGTTCTTTGCCGAGCGCGAGGCCACCCGCCCGCCCGCGCAGTGGGCGCAATCGGGCCAGGTCACGCCCCACCCGCTGCATACCCTGGCCGTGATCGGCGCAGGCACCATGGGCACCGGCATTGCCATCGCAGCGCTGGGCGCCGGGTTGAACGTGGTGCTGCTGGAACACAACGCCGCCGCACTCGATGCCGGGCGGCAACGCATCGCCAGCCACTACCAGGGCCGGGTGGAAGCCGGCAAGCTCTCCGCCGCACAGGCTGCGGCCGCACAGCAGCGGCTGACCGGCACCTGTGACTGGCCGGACATTGCGCAGGCCGACGTGGTGATCGAGGCGGTGTTTGAAGACCTGGCCGTCAAGCAGGAAGTGTTTGCGCACATCGACCGGCACGCCCGCCCCGGCGCGGTGCTGGCCACCAATACCTCGTACCTGGACGTGGATGCCATCGCCCGCACCACCGCCCGCCCGCAGGACGTGCTGGGCCTGCATTTCTTCAGCCCCGCGCAGGTGATGAAGCTGCTGGAAGTGGTGCAAGGCGCCGACAGCGCCACCGACGTGCTGGCCACCGGCCTGCAACTGGGCCGCCGCCTGGGCAAGCTGCCCGTGCTGTGCCGCAATGCCTTCGGCTTTATCGGCAACCGCATCTACAACGCCTACCGCCGCCAGTGCGAGTTCATGCTGGAAGACGGCGCCTGGCCCGAGGACGTGGACCGCGCCCTGCAGGACTTCGGCATGGCGATGGGGCCGTTTGCCGTGGCCGACCTTTCCGGCCTGGACATTGCCTGGCGGATGCGCAAGGCGCAGGCCGCCACGCGCGACCCGCGCGAGCGCTACGTGGACATCCTCGACCGGCTGTGCGAGCAGGGCCGCCTGGGCCGCAAGAGCGGCGCGGGCTATTACACCTACGCCGATGGTCGCCAAAACCCGGCCAGCGACGACACCGTCCGCGCCCTGATTGCCGATGCCTCGGCGCGGCGCGGCATCACCCGCCAGGCACTGCCGCCGGAAACCATCCAGCGCCGCGCCCTGCTGGCCATGGCCAACGAAGCGGCATTGCTGCTGGCCCAGGGCGTGGCCCTGCGGGCGGGCGACATCGACGTGGTGCTGGCGCACGGCTACGGCTTCCCGCGCTGGGAAGGCGGCCCGGTGTTCTGGGCACGCCAGCAAGACCCCGCCACCCTGCGCCACGAACTCGATGCCCTGGCCCACATCTGCGGCCACGGCTTTGTTGCGGGCGACCTGTCCATCCTGTTGCAACCCTGAACTCCCGGAAATCTTCACCATGACCACGACCACTGCGCCCCAGGCGTTCATCTGCGACGCCATCCGCACCCCCTTTGGCCGCTACGGCGGCGCCCTGTCCAGCGTCCGCACCGACGATCTGGCCGCCCTGCCCATCCGGGCGCTGATGCAGCGCAACCCCAACGTGGACTGGGCTGCCGTGACCGACGTGCTGTACGGCTGCGCCAACCAGGCCGGGGAAGACAACCGCAACGTGGCCCACATGGCCGGTCTGCTGGCCGGCTTGCCGCTAGAGGTGCCCGGCGCCACCCTGAACCGCCTGTGCGGCTCGGGGCTGGATGCCGTGGGCAGCGCCGCCCGCGCCATCAAGGCGGGCGAGGCGCGGCTGATGATTGCCGGCGGCGTGGAGAGCATGAGCCGCGCCCCCTTCGTCATGCCCAAGATGGAAGCCGCCTTTGGCCGTGCCAATGCGGTGTACGACACCACCATCGGCTGGCGCTTCATCAACACGCTGATGAAGGCGCAATACGGCGTGGACTCCATGCCCGAAACAGCGGAAAACGTGGCGCAGGACTTCGGCATCGAACGCGCCGCGCAGGACCGCATGGCCCTGGCCAGCCAGTGCAAGGCCGTGGCCGCGCAGCAGGCAGGCCATCTGGCCCGCGAGATCGTGCCGGTGCAGATTCCCCAGCGCAAAGGCGAGCCGCTCACCGTCACCCAGGACGAACATCCGCGCGAAACCAGCCTGGAAGCGCTGGCCAAACTCAAGGGCGTGGTGCGCCCGGACGGCACCGTCACCGCTGGCAACGCCAGCGGTGTGAACGACGGCGCCTGCGCCCTGCTGCTGGCCGACGAAGCCAGCGCCCGGCAATACGGCCTGACGCCGCGTGCCCGCGTCGTCGGCATGGCCGTGGCCGGCGTGGCCCCGCGCATCATGGGCATCGGCCCGGTGCCCGCCACGCAGAAGGTGCTGGCGCAAACCGGCCTGACGCTGGCGCAACTGGATGTGATCGAACTGAACGAAGCCTTTGCCGCCCAGGGCCTGGCCGTGCTGCGCCAGCTGGGCCTGGCGGACGACGACGAGCGCGTCAACGCCTGGGGCGGCGCCATCGCCCTGGGCCACCCGCTGGGCGCCAGCGGCGCACGCCTGGCCACCACGGCGGTGAACCGCCTGCACGCCACGGGCGGACGGTATGCGCTATGCACCATGTGCATCGGCGTGGGCCAGGGTATTGCATTGATTCTGGAGCGGGTGTGACATGACCGACGCAGACCTCCTCCACACCTGCGGGCCGCGCGAAGCCATGGAGTACGACGTCGTCATCGTCGGCGGCGGGCCCAATCACGCAGGCATGTAATACTCCAAGCCGCTATCCCAAAGATAGCTTTCGGCGCTTTCCCTGCCAGGGATGGCGCCGTTTTTTATTGCAATCTATGGCTGCGCTGCCTCGTCCCCCTCGTCCTCCTGGCTGGCGTTGATCCAGTCATCGTCGATGCGCTGCATGTTGCCCAGGATTTTCAGCAGGTAGTGCAGCGTGTGCGTGACGTCGTTGATCGAGAAGTCGCCCAGGATTTCCTGGTAGTAGGCCAGGATTTTCGGACGGGCCAGCTCGTGCCAGACGTGCTGGCCCGAGGGCGTCATGGTCACCAGCCGCGAGCGGCGGTCGCGTGCATCCGGCACGACGGCGACATGGCCGTCACGCTCCATCCGGCCGATCAGGCCGGACAGGTTCTGGCGGCTGACCATCAGGTACTTCGCCAGGTCGCCAATGCTCATGCCGCCCTCGGCCCGCGCCCGCGACAGCGCACCAAGCACGGCCCACTGCTGCGTCGTCAGCCCTTCTTCCTCCACTGCCCTGGTGCCGGTTTTGTGCAACATATTTGCACATTGATAAAGCCTGAAGAACAATCTATTGGCCAATTCCATCTTGGCAACTTCATCGGAATTACCAGGGTTATCCATGATATTTCTCCTGATTTTCGCGCTTGCGCCCGGAAGCCACCTTCCCTAGAATTTCTGTAAACATATTTACTTATTTGGCTGTTGCTACCCCGCATCATCGGCCAAGCTTCCCAACCTGGCAAACCATAGGACATGCAATGAAACGCTTTGAAGACAAAACAGTGATCGTCACCGGCGGCGGTGGCGGCATCGGCGGGGCCGCCTGCCTGCGCCTGAGTCCTGACTTCCGCAAGTTCGCCCAGTAAGGAGCCGCCCCATGCAAGCCAATCCTTACATCACCGAAGACCTGCAGGCGCTGGCCGACACGGCCCGCCGCTTTGCCCAGGAGCGCGTGGCGCCGGGCTTTCTGGAGCGCGACCAGAGCCGCGTTTTCGACCGGGGGCTGATGCGCGAAATGGGCAAGCTGGGCTTTATCGCCCCCGAGCTGCCCGAGCAGTTCGGCGGCCTGGGCATGGGCTGCCTGGCCGCCGGCGTGATCCACGAGGAAATCGCCCGTGCCGACCTGGGCTTTTCCTACGTGAACCTGCTGGCCTCGCTGAACAGCCAGATTCTGTCGCGCTACGGCCAGCCCGAAGTGGTCACGCCGTGGCTGGAAAAAATCGTCGCCGGCGAGAGCATCTGCGCCATTGCGCTGACCGAGCCGCGCGGCGGCTCGGACGCCGCCAACCTGCGCCTGAAGATCGAGCGCGTGGGCGACGAATACATCGTCAACGGCGAAAAGACCTCGATCTCTGCTGCCGACCAGGCCGACATCAGCGTGGTCTTTGGCCGCACCGGCACGCCCGAATCCGGCGCCCACGGCGTCACCGCCCTGCTGGTGCCGATGGACACGCCGGGCGTGACCACCAGCCGCTTCGACTGCCACGGCCAGCGGGCGATCGGGCGCGGCTCGATCTTTTTCGAGAACGTGCGCATCCCCGTCAGCCACCGCCTGGGCGACGAGAACAAGGGCTTCGTACAGGTGATGCACGGCTTTGACTTCTCGCGCTCGCTCATCGGCCTGCAATGCCTGGCCGTGGCGCGGGTGGCGCTGGAGGAAACCTGGGCCTACATCACCCAGCGCGAGGCCTTCGGCCAGCCGCTGTCGGCCTTCCAGGGCGTGACGCACCCGCTGTCCAGTTTCGATACCGAGGTCGAGGGTGCACGCCTGCTGTGCCTGCAAGGGCTGTGGCTGAAAGACCAGGGGCTGCCGCACAGCGCCGAAGCCGGCATGGCCAAGTGGTGGGGGCCGAAGCTGGCCTACGACGTGGTCCACCAGTGCCTGCTGTGCTTCGGCCACGGCGGCTATGACCGTGGCCCGATGGAGCAGCGCCTGCGCGACGTGCTGGGCTTCCAGATCGGCGACGGCACGGCCCAGATCATGAAAACCATCATCGCCCGCACGCGGGCGGGGCGCCAGTTCGTACCGGCATAAAGCCATAGCTTCTACCGCTTGTAAAACAACGATTTCAATGACGAATCATATTGAAATCGTTTGTTTTAAAGCGGAAACAGCTCTCAATTTTTATAACACACCGCGGAGACACCACCCATGCAATTCGACACCGTACTACTGCCGCCCCGCCGCACCCGCATGCTTGAACAGGGCCTGTGGCATGAGCGCACCATCAACGACTACCTGGATGCCTGCGTGGCCGCCTGCCCCGACAAGCTGGCACTGACGGCCGTGCAGGTGGAAACGGGCGACGTGCGCCGCTTCACCTACCGCACGCTGGCGCAGATGGCCGACCGCATCGCCGTGGGCCTGTCGCGCCTGGGCGTGGGCAAGGACGACGTGGTCGCGTGCCAGTTGCCCAACTGGTGGCAGTTCACGCTGGTGTACCTGGCGTGCTCGCGCATCGGCGCGGTGATGAATCCGCTGATGCACATCTTCCGCGAGCGCGAGCTGTCGTTCAT
This sequence comes from Comamonas nitrativorans, assembly GCF_042654765.1. NCBI lineage: Bacteria > Pseudomonadati > Pseudomonadota > Betaproteobacteria > Burkholderiales > Comamonadaceae > Comamonas > Comamonas nitrativorans. The sequence continues at coordinate 160,516 of NZ_JBHSEW010000010.1, forward strand.
GCTCCAGCACGGCGAGGCCAAGGTCATGATCGTGCCCAAGCACTTTCGCGGCTTCGACTTCGAGCAGATGCTCACCGGCCTGCAACCCAGTCTGCCCACGCTGCAGCACGTCATCGCCGTCGGCGGCCAGGGCGCCAGTAGCTTCGAGGCGCTGCTGTCCGGCCCCGAGTGGGAAAAGGAGGCCGACGCGCAGGACATCCTCACGCGCAGCCGCCCCGGCCCGGACGACGTGACGCAGCTCATCTACACATCGGGCACCACCGGCGAACCCAAGGGGGTGATGCAGACTGCCAACACGCTGATGTCCAACATCGTGCCCTACGCCGAGCGGATGCACTTGGATGCCGAGGCCGTGGTGCTGATGGCCTCGCCCATGGCGCACCAGACCGGCTTTATGTATGGCCTCATGATGCCCATCATGCTCAAGGCCAGCGCGGTGCTGCAGGACGTGTGGGAACCGAAGCAGGCCACCGCGCTGATCCAGCAGGAGCAGGTCACCTTCACCATGGCCTCGACCCCCTTCCTGACCGATCTGGCCCGCACCGTGGACGAGCAGCGCCAGGCCGGCGGCCCCGGCGTGCCGACGCTGCGCACCTTCCTGTGCGCGGGCGCCCCGATTCCCGGCCCGCTGGTGGAACAGGCGCGTGCCGCGCTGGGCGCCAAGATCGTCTCGGCCTGGGGCATGACGGAAAACGGTGCCGTCACCACCACCGAACTGAGCGACGACGACGAACGCGCCGTGAACACCGATGGCCACCCCCTGCCCGGCGTGGAGATCAAGGTCGTGGACGCCAGCGACCAGCCCCTGCCGGCGGGCGAAGCGGGCCGGCTGCTGCTGCGCTCCTGCTCCAACTTCGGCGGCTACCTGAAGCGCCCGCAGCTCAACGGCACGGATGCCGACGACTGGTTCGACACCGGCGACCTGGCCCGCATCGACGAGCGCGGCTACCTGCGCATCACCGGGCGCAGCAAGGACGTGATCATCCGGGGCGGCGAAAACATCCCCGTCGTCGAGATCGAATCGCTGCTCTACAAGCACCCCGCCGTGGCGCTGGCCGCCGTCGTCTCCTTCCCCGACGAGCGCCTGGGCGAACGCGCCTGCGCCGTGGTGGTGCCCAAGGCGGGCCAGAGCATCGACCTGCCGGAGATCCAGCGCTTCATGAAGGAACACAAGGTCGCCATCCAGTACGTGCCCGAACGCCTGATCGTGCAGGAGGCCATGCCCGCCACCCCGTCGGGCAAGATTCAGAAGTTCAAGCTGCGCGAAGCCATCCGCGAGCTGATCCGCAACACCCCGGAGTGACGGCCATGCACAGCGACAACGACACCCCCGTGCAGACCCGGGTGCAAGGCCGGGTGGGCTGGATCACCCTGCACCGCCCGCGCCAGCTCAACGCACTCAACGACGCCGTGATGGACGCGCTGGGCGCGGCCCTCAAGGCCTTCGATGCCGACGATGCCATCGGCGCCATCGCCATCACCGGCAGCGCGAAAGCCTTTGCCGCCGGGGCCGACATCGACGCCATGGCCGACTGGTCGTACATGGACGTGGTGCAGCGCGACTTCATCACGCGCAACTGGGAAACCATCCGCCAGGTGCGCAAGCCCGTGCTGGCCGCCGTGGCAGGCTACGCCATGGGCGGCGGCTGCGAGCTGGCGCTGGCCTGCGACATCGTCGTCGCCGCCGAATCGGCCCGCTTTGCCCTGCCCGAGATCAAGCTGGCCATGCTGCCCGGCGCCGGCGGCACGCAGCGCCTGCCCCGGGCCATCGGCAAGGCCAAGGCGATGGACATGTGCCTGTCGGCCCGGATGCTGGACGCGCAGGAGGCCGACCGCTACGGCCTGGTGTCGCGCGTGGTGCCCGATGCCGAATTGCTGGAACGCACGCAGGCGCTGGCCGCGCAGATCGCGGACTACTCGCTGCCTGCGCTGATGGCCGTCAAGGCGTCGGTCAATCGCGCCTGGGAGGGGTCCCTGACCGAAGGCATCGCCTTCGAGCGCCAGGCGCTGTATGCCCGCTTTGCCAGCGTCGACGCGCACGAAGGCATGCACGCCTTCCTGGAAAAGCGCCCGCCCGGCTTCACCCACCGCTGACACCCGACGGCATCCCCACTACAAAAAAACACCACAGCGCACGCCCCCGGGCGGCGCAAGGAGACACAACGCAATGTTGACGATCAATCTGTTCAACGGGTTGGTGTACGGCGCCCTGCTCATCATCATGAGTTCGGGCCTGGCACTGATCTACGGCCTGCGGCGGGTGGTGAACTTCGCCCACGGAGCGCTCTACATGCTGGGGGCGTACATCGCCTTCACGGTGGCCACGCACAGCAACTTCTGGGTGGCGCTGGTCGTGGCCCCGCTGGTCATGGCGGTGGTCGGCGTGCTGCTCGACCGCTACGGCTTTCGCCTGCTGCAGGATCGCGAGCCGCTCAACGTGATGCTGGTCACCTTCGGCCTGCTGCTCATCCTGGAAGACCTGGTGGCCTTCGTCTGGGGCAAGGGCAACCACTCGCTGTTCACGCCCGAGCTGCTGAATTTTTCCGTCAGCCTGTTCGGCGAAAGCCTGCCGGCCTACCGCATCGGCGTCATCGTGGTCGGCGCTGCCGTGGCGCTGGGGCTGACGCTGTGGCTGCGCTACTCGCGCATCGGCCTGTTCGTGCGGGCAGCCAGCACCGACCCGGTGACCACCTCCATGCAGGGCGTAAACACCGACACCCTGAGCGCCGCCGTGGTCGGCCTGGGCGCGGCCCTGGCCGGGCTGGCGGGCGTGGTGGCGGCGCCGTTCCTGTCGCTGTCGCCGCACATGAGTTCGGACGTGCTGATCGACTCCTTCGTCGTCGTGGTCATCGGCGGGCTGGGGTCGCTGGCGGGCGCGTTCATCGCCGCGCTGCTGCTGGGGATGATGCAGGCCATCGGCGCGGTGTACCTGCCGCAGATGTCGGTGCTGCTGCCCTTTCTGTTCATGATCGCCGTGCTGGTCTGGAAGCCCTCGGGCCTGGCCGGCAGCCGCACCTGACGCGAGGAGAGACAAGATGCCTTTGAGTCTTTCCCGCATGGCCCTGGGGGCGCTGCTGGCGCTGGCAGGCGGCGCTGCCATCGTGTGGCTGACCACCTCGGCCAGCCTGCTGGGCATGTTCACCCAGGCGGTGATCTACGCCATCTTCGCGCTGGGCGTGGGCCTGCTGCTCAAGCAGAACGGGCTGGTCAGCTTCGGCCACGCCCTGTTCTTCGGCGCCGCCGGCTATGGCATGGGCGTGCTGCTGGAGCTGCGCTGGATGCCGGCCGAGCTGGCGCTGCTGGCCGTGCTGGCGGCCATTGCCATCGGCGCCTTCCTGATCGGGCTGGTCATCGTGCGCGTGCCGGGCATCGCCTTCGGCATGCTGACGCTGGCCATCGGCCAGATGGCCTACCTGCTGGCCTCGCGGGCACGCGGCATGACCGGCGGCGCAGACGGCATGGGCATCGCCTGGCCGGACACGCTGTTCGGCGTGCCGCAGTCCGTGCTGCTGCAACCGGCCACGCTGTTCATGCTGGCCTGGGCGCTGATGGTGGCCGTGACCTGCGTGCTGCTGTGGCTGCTGGGCACGCGCTTCGGCGCCGTGACCGAGGCCATCCGCGACAACGAGGAGCGGGCCCGCTTCATCGGCATCCGCACCACGGTGCCGCGTGCCCTGGTGTACGCGCTGTCGGCGGTAGTCACGGGGCTTGCCGGGCTGCTGTCGGCGCTGAACACAGGCTTCGTCTCGCCCGAAAGCCTGCACTGGAGCGTCTCGGCCATCACCTTGCTGATGGTCGTGGTGGGGGGCTTCAGGCACCCCATCGGCCCCATCGTGGGCGCCATCGTCTATTTCCTGTTCAAAGACCTGCTGGGCGAATGGGCCACGCACTCGATGGCCATTTTCGGTGCGGCATTGATCGCCGTCATCGTGTTCTCGCCCGACGGCATCGTCGGCGCCATGCGCATGCTGCGCCGCCGCCTGCGCTACGGCCCCCAGACAAAGAAAGGCAGCCAGCCATGACCACTGCATATGTGCTTCAGGCCGAGGACGTGGCCATCCACTACGGCGGCGTGAAGGCGCTGGACGGCGTGGAGCTGACGCTCAAAAAGGGCCAGATTCGCGGCCTGATCGGCCCCAACGGCGCGGGCAAATCCACCGTGATCGACGCCATTACCGGACGGCGGCGCCTGACGCGCGGGCGCGTGCTGCTGGACGGCGAGGACGTGAGCGCCCTGGGCGCGGTCGAGCGCCGCCAGCGCGGCCTGTCGCGCAGCTTTCAGCGCACCAGCATCTTCAGCGGCATGACCGTGCGCCGCCAGGTGGAGCTGGCCTCGCACCAGATGGGCATGGCCGACAGCGGCGCCGATGCCGACGCCGTGCTGGAAGAACTCGACCTGGCCCGCCTGAGCTGCATGGTGGCCGAGGACCTGGGCTACGGCGAGCAGCGCCGCCTGGACCTGGCGCTGGCCCTGGTGGGCCGCCCCAAGCTGCTGATGCTGGACGAGCCGATGGCCGGCCTGTCGGTCAAGGAGTCACACGACCTGGCGCGGCACCTGCAGGCGCTGACCTCGCGCTGGGAGGTGTCGGTGCTGCTGGTCGAACACGACATGGACGTGGTGTTCGGCATCTCGGACGCCATCACCGTCTTTGAACTGGGCCGGGTGATCGCCAGCGGCGACCCGGCCAGCGTGCGCTCCGATGCCCGCGTGCGCGAAGCCTACCTGGGGAGTGCCGCATGAGCGCCTTGCTGACATTGAACGAGGTGGAAGCCTTCTACGGCGCGGCCCACATCCTGCACCGCCTGAGCCTGCACGTGGACGCGGGCGAGCGCGTGGCGCTGATCGGGCGCAACGGCGTGGGCAAGACCACGGTGGTCAACACCATCCTGGGCCTGGCGCAACTGCGCGGCGGCACGGTGCGCATCGGCGGCGAGGCCATCGCCCGCCCGCGCCCCTACATCGCTGCGCAGCGCGGCGTGGTGGTGGTGCCGCAGGGGCGGCGCATCGTGGCCAACCTGACGGTGGAGGAGAACCTGCTGCTGGGCGGCGCCACCGGCCGCAAGGGGCCATGGACGGCGCCCGAAATCTACAAGCTGTTCCCCATCCTGCAAGAGCGGGCGCACACCCCCGGCACGGCGCTGTCGGGCGGGCAGCAGCAGATGCTGGCCGTGGGCCGCGCGCTCATGTCCAACCCCGGCCTGGTGCTGCTCGACGAACCGACCGAAGGGCTGGCGCCGGTGATCGTCGACCAGCTCGCCGACATCTTCAACCGCGTGGCGGACCAGGGCACCGCCCTGCTGCTCATCGAGCAGAACCTGAGCCTGGTGGCCCGCGTGGCGCACCGCTACCTGGCCATGGCCAAGGGCGCGGTGGTGGCCGACGGCCCCGTCGATGCTTCGCCCGAAGGCATGCAGGCGCTGGCCGAACACGTCGCAGTCTGACACTTTTTCCCCCCAACCACAAGGAGACATCCATGAAAAAAACCACCACTTTGCTGACCGGCGTTGCGCTGGCCGCCGCGCTGCCCCTGGCGGCGCTGGCGCAGGACAAGGAGCCGGTGAAGATCGCCCTGGTCACGTCCAAGTCCGGCGCCTTCGCCACCATGGGCGCGGACGTGGCCAACGGCATCAAGTTTGCCGTCGAGGAAGCCAACGCCAAGGGCGGCATCGACGGCCGCAAGATCGTGCTGGCCGAGGGCGACGACGAAAGCACGCCCGACGCGGGCCGCCGCGTGGCCGAGAAGCTCTCGCGCGAGGGCCACAACCTCATCATCGGGCCCATCACCTCGTCCATCTCGCTGGCCATCAGCCAGAACCTGGCCCGCTGGGACGCCGCCTTCATCGGCACCATGAGCAAGGCCGACCGCCTGACGCAGGACGCCTGCAACCCACGCTTCGTGCGCACCAACCACTCCGACGCCATGGACCTGGCGATGATCAACGAGTGGGCCAAGACCCTGCCCGGCAACAACTTCGCCATCCTCGCCGCGGACTACGTGTGGGGCCAGGACTCGGCCAAGTCCTTCGAGGCCGCCGTCGGCGCACAGGGCAAGAAGGTCGGCACCAAGCTGTTCGTGCCGCTGGGCACCAAGGACTACGCGCCCTACATCCAGCAGCTCAAGAACGCCAACGCCGACGCCGTCTGGGTGGCCGACGTGTCGGGCGCCATCGCCTTCACCAAACAGGCCGCCGACTTCGGCCTGATCCCGCAAACCCCGCTGATCGGTCACGCGCTGCTGTCCAACTTCATCGTGAATGCGACAGGCACGGCGCTGACCAACGTGCCCGGCAACGTCGGCTACACGCCGGACATCGACACGCCGCAGAGCCAGGCCTTCGCCGCCGCCTTCAAGGCCAAGCACAACCGCCTGCCCTCCGACACCGAAGGCCAGGCCTACAACGGCGCCATGGTGCTGCTGCAGGGCGTGAAGCTGGCCGGCAGCACCAGGCCGCTGGACGTGACCAAGGCCCTGCGCGGTGCCGAGGTGGAGACGCTGTACGGCAAGGCCACGGTGCGGGCGGCGGACAACCAATTGCTGATTCCCAACTACATCGCCCGCGTCAAGACCGCCGACGGCGTGCTGCGCCCGGTGATCGAGCAAAGCTACCCCGCCAGCCTCGTGCCCCCTGCATCGCCGCTGTGCAAGATGTAAGAACCTGTTCACGCTCTCAGCGCGAAGGGGTGCGGGATGCGGATCGGGATGGGCTGCTAGGCGCAAACCGCAGCCATAGCGGCGCTATGGCGAGGATTTGCAACGCCGCAGACCGCCCGAGGCCGCAACGGCGCACCCGCGTGGAGATCGTGAACAGGTTCTCAGCATCCACTGTCGATTTTTTCTATACCCCATCCCAACTCTGAAACTGAAACCTTAGGAGACTTTTCATGCAACGCATCGCCACAAGCCTGACCACCACTTTGCTCCTGTGTGCCGGGTCCATCGCCTCGGCCCAGGCCCAGAACGTCACCCTCTACGGCCTGGTGGACACCGGCGTGGAACGCCTGGACAACACCAGCACCGGCGGCA
>NZ_JBHSEW010000011.1:0-76270 GCF_042654765.1 Comamonas nitrativorans
AGGGTCAGGTAGGGCGCAGCGAAACTCCATTCTTCATCGCTGACGTCCGTCGGGTAGGGCTTGCGGCGCATCCGCAAACTCTACCTGCGGCTTCGCGCTCACACAGCAAAGTTCATAACAGGCTCTAAGCCAATTGTCTTGTTCTTGCCAGTTTTGATGACTATTTACTATCAATAAAGAAGCTTCTTCCGCTTGATTTCATTGATTTTCAGATTGTTTTCAATCTGGAATCCAACATCAATCAGCGGTAGCAGCTATCTTTTCATCCAAAGAACCAGTAGCACACGGCAATCGAGGCCAGCACCCCGGCCAGCTCCGCCAGCAAGGCGCAGGGCACGGCGTGGCGGGCACGCTGGATGCCGACCGCGCCGAAATACACGGCCAGCACGTAAAAAGTGGTTTCCGTGCTGCCCTGGACGGTGGCAGCCAGCAGGGCCGGGAAGCTGTCCACACCGTGGTTCTGCATGGTTTCGATCAGCATCGCCCGCGCCGCGCTGCCGGAAAACGGCTTGACCAGGGCGGTAGGCAGGGCATCGACAAAGCGGCCATCCACCCCGGCGGCGGCCACCAGGTAGCGGATACCGTCCAGCGCATAGTCCAGCGCCCCGCTGGCCCGCAGCACGCCGATGGCGCAAAGCATGGCAACCAGGTAGGGCAGCAAGTCCCGCGCCACGGCAAAGCCTTCCTTGGCACCGGCGATGAAGCTGTCGTAGACGGCGATTTTTTTCCACGCCCCCACCAGCAGGAACAGCAGCACCACGCCAAACAGGCTGAGGTTGCCCAGCAGGCCGGACAAGCTTGCCAGCGCCGCGCTGCTCAGGCTGACCAGCAGCGCCATGAAGGCCGCCAGCCCCAGCGCCAGGGGCAGCAAGTACGCCAGCACGACCGGGCTGAACAGGGGCAGGCGCTGCACGATGGCCACGCTGACCAGCCCGACCAGGGTGGAGGCCGAGGTGGCCAGCAGAATCGGCAGGAAAACCAGGGTCGGGTCGGCCGCGCCCTGTTGCAGCCGGTACATGAAGATGGACACGGGCAGCAGCGTAAGCGACGAGGCGTTCAGCACCAGGAACAGAATCTGCGCATTGCTGGCGCTGGTGGCGCTGGGATTCAGCTCCTGCAGGGCCCGCATGGCTTTCAGGCCGATGGGGGTGGCGGCGTTGTCCAGCCCCAGGCCGTTGGCGGCAAAGTTCAGCGTCATCAGCCCCAGCGCGGGGTGGCCGCGCGGCACGTCGGGCATCAGTTGGGCGAACAGCGGGGCCAGCCATCTGGCCAGGGTCTGCACGATACCCGCCTCTTCCGCAATGCGCAAAAAGCCCAGCCACAGGGTGAGGGTGCCGAACAGCAGCACCATGACCTCGACCGAGAGCCGGGCCATGCCGAACAGCGCCTGCACCATGGCGGCGAATACTTCGGCATTGCCGCCCAGCAGCCACTGCGCCAGCGCGGCGGCAGCGGCCATCACGAAGAAACCCAGCCACAGGGCATTGAGCATGGGGAAAGCGCCGAAACGGTGGGTTTATTCAGTAAGTGAGGGTTCGCACGCCGTCCGCCGTGCCCAGCAGGCAGACCTGCGCCTTCTGGTGGGCGAACACGCCGACAGTGACCACGCCGGGCCACTGGTTCACTTCGGATTCGAACGCCAGCGGGTCGGTGATCTGCAAGCCATGCACGTCCAGGATGTGCTGGCCGTTGTCCGTCACCAGCGGCTGGCCGTCTTTCAGGCGCAACTGGGCGTGGCCACCCAGGTCGGCAAAGCGGCGCGTGATCTGGCCTGCGGCCATGGGAATCACTTCCACCGGCAGCGGGAAGGCGCCCAGTGCCGCCACCAGCTTGGACGCATCGGCAATGCAGACGAACTGCCGCGCCAGCGCGGCGACGATTTTTTCCCGCGTCAGCGCCGCGCCACCGCCCTTGACCATGTAGCCCTGGCCGTCGATTTCATCCGCGCCGTCGATGTACACGCCCAGGCTGGGCACGCTGTTGGCGTCCAGCACCGTGATGCCCAGGGCCTGCAGGCGCTGGGTGCTGGCCTCGGAGCTGGAGACGGCCCCGGCAATCTGGTCTTTCATGCCGGCCAGGGCGTCGATGAATTTGTTCACGGTGGAGCCGGTGCCCACGCCGACCACTTCACCAGGGCGCACGTACTGGAGGGCTGCCTGGCCGACCAGGGTTTTGAGTTCATCTTGGGTCATGGGGGCAGAGGGGGCTGTCATAGGGGAAAATCCGGGTGAAAACTCTGGATTATCGCTATGTCACTCATTCCCTACGCGCTCATGCGCCCTGCCCTGTTCGCCATGGACCCCGAAGAGGCGCACGATTTCACCATGCAGCGCCTGGCGCAAAGCCAGAACACGCTGCTGGAGGCCGCCTGGCGCCAGCCGCAAATCAGCGACCCCGTCACCCTGGCCGGGCTGCGTTTTCCCAATCGCGTGGGACTGGCGGCGGGCCTGGACAAAAACGCCCGCTGCATCGACGGTCTGGCAGCGATGGGCTTCGGTTTTGTCGAGGTCGGCACCGTCACCCCCAAGCCCCAGCCCGGCAACCCCAAGCCGCGCATGTTCCGCCTGCCGCAGGCCAACGCACTCATCAACCGCTTTGGCTTCAACAACGACGGGCTGGACGCCTTTTTGCACAACGTGCAGCAGTCGCAGGTGCGCCGCCGGGGCAAACCGCTGCTGCTGGGCCTGAACATCGGCAAGAACGCCGCCACGGCAATCGAAGACGCCACGCAGGATTACCTGATCTGCCTGGAAGGCGTCTACCCCCACGCCGACTACGTGACGGTGAACATCAGCTCGCCCAACACGAAAAACCTGCGTGCCCTGCAAAGCGACGAGGCGCTGGACGGCCTGCTGGCCGCCATCGCCCAGCGCCGCGAGGAGCTGGCCCGACAGCAAGGCAGGCGCGTGCCCATCTTCGTGAAAATCGCCCCCGATCTGACCGAGGAGCAGGTACAGGTCATCGCCGCCACCCTGCAACGCCACGGCATGGACGGAGTGATCGCCACCAACACCACCATCAGCCGCGATGCCGTGCAGGGCTTGCCCCATGCCGAAGAAACCGGCGGCCTGAGCGGTGCGCCCGTACTGGAAGCCAGCAACCGCGTGATCACGCAATTGCGCCAGGCACTGGGCAAGGACTTCCCCATCATCGGCGTGGGCGGTATCCTGAGCGCCGCCGATGCCGTCAGCAAAATCCGCGCCGGGGCCGACGTGGTGCAGCTCTACAGCGGCCTGGTCTATACCGGCCCGGCCCTGGTGCTGCAAGCCGCGCAGGCGCTGAAAAACCTGCGCTGACACACGGGCCGCGAAAACGACAGGCATGAAAAAGGCCGCAGCAGCGGCCTGGCAAGGGCGTGCGGCATCCCTAGCGTTTGAGTTTTGCCAGCAACGGCAGCAGCGTCGGCAGACTGCTGCGCAGCACCCGCAGCAAGCGCTTCGGCCCAAAAGCCAGCGCCACGCCCGCAACGGCGGCGGCCATCGTGGTCGGGTGCAGGCGGGCAAAAGCCGCCAGACGCTGCGGCAAGGGGGCATTGGCATCCACCTCTTGCGCACTGGCCAGCAGGGCGGCTTCGCGCTCACGCGTCAAACGGTTGAGCAGCCATTGGTCACGCTGAGCAGCAATGCGCTGCAACACGACGCGCTGCTCCGGCGTAGCCCAACGCCACTGGGGACTTTGGCGCAGCCGGGCCAGCGCGGAAACCGGGGCAGCAGCCTCGGCCACCACAGCTTTGGCAGGCGCCGCGCGATGGGTCGCATCAGTCATGACCAGCCCCTTTCTCGGCCTGAGCAGGCGCCGCTTTGCCTTCCTGTGCCCGCCAATTCTGCATATCCTGCAGATCCCGGGCCAGTTCGGTGCGTGTCAGGACAAAAGCGGGACGTTTCTGCACGATGGCGCTGCGCAGGGCATACATCACCAGTCCCCAGGCAAACGCCCAGACACCCGCAATCACCCAGGCAACGGCGACCCGCTGCGGGGATTCCCAAAAGTGGACCAGCACGGCCAGGGAAATCAGCAGCATCGCCACCACCCCCAAGGCCAGCGCAGCAACGACCAGCACGGCAATGGTTTGCCAATATTTACGTTCCTGCGCCCACTCCAGCGCCGCCAGGGTCAAGCGGTCATGTGCTGCTTGCTTTCCCTCTTGCGCATAGGTAGACAGGCGCTCCCTCCAGGCTTGCAGCCCGAGCAAGGACATCCAGTTCACAATCCGGCTTTCATGGCTTGATTGCCCAGGCAGCAGCCGATGACGGCCAGTGCCCGGGCAAAGAATTAACGACGGGCCAGCAAAAAGCCGACCAGCGCTCCTACGGCCAGCGCCGCACCGGCAACGCGCCAAGGCTCGTCGTGGGCATAGCGGTCGGCGGCGACAGCGGCCTCCTTGGCCTGGCGGGCGGCTTCCTGCGCCGCCTGCACGGCGGAATCGCGGGCACGATTCAAGCCGTCGTCAATGCGCTCGCGCAAAGCGCCAATTTGAGGAATGCTATCCAGATCCTTGCTGGCCAACAGGCCGCGCAGATCCGAAACCAAGCGCTCCAGGTCTTGCTGGGCGGAAGAAACCGTATCGGAAACAGAAAAAGACATGGCTATACCTTTCTTGGGGGGTTGAACAAATTCAACGACAACTGGCGTGCCGCCATGCGTTGCATGGCGGCTGTTTACACGAACCTCGCATACTCTACCGTTTTTCAGGCCCGGCTTGGCGGTTGCCCAATAAAAAAGGAGCGCAAAGCTCCTCTTTTCTTATGGTTTCAAACTCGGCAAATCCTTGTCCGGCGTGGCTGCATGATTGCGCACCGCCTGGGCAGGCGCCATGTTCTTTCCTTCTGCTTGCAGGGTTTTATTGATGTTTATACCGTTTTCATAATAATTTTCATCAATGACCGGGTCTGCATTGGAAAATGCCAGAAATGCAGTAATCACGCCAGCAATCACAACGATCAACGGCCCGCTGATAATCAGCCAGACATGGCCATACTTCCACCACGGGCCGGATACCGACGTATCTTTTTTTACAAATGATTGAGCCATAACAACAACCTCTCCAAGAGAATAAATCAATTCCTAGCGGGGTACCAGGAAGACCGAGTGTTCAGAAACACGGCCTTGTCCGCTTTCCGCATCGACATCAAAAATAATCGGATGCGATCCACTGCCTGCAGAACCATAGGGAATCTGCACGCGGACAGCCACCCCAACCGTGTTCGTGGCCGGTACTGTGACCGACTTTCCTTCGATCAGTTCAATCCCCTCCAGGCCATGAACCCGAATATGGTAATTTTGCGCCGTTTCGGTGGCATTCATGACTTGCAGACGGTAAATATTTTCCAATTTCCCGCCCGCCACAATCCGGGCCAAGGAAGCCCGGTCACGGATGATGTCGACCTTCAGGGGCTGACGCAGCCCCATGCTGACCACGGTCGCAATACTCAAACCGATCAGAATAGCCGTATAAATCAATACCCGGGGACGGAAGACTTTACGCAATATCTTGGATTTCGCCCACCCTTGGGCCACGCCATTCTGGGTAGTAAAACGAATAAGCCCGCGCGGGTACTGCATGTTGTCCATAATGCTATCGCACGCATCAATGCACAAACCACAGCCAATGCACTCGTATTGAAAGCCGTTGCGAATATCAATTCCCACCGGGCAGACTTGCACACACAGCTTGCAATCAATGCAATCGCCCAGTCCCTGGGCCTTATAGTCGGCCCCCTTGCGGCGCGGACCACGCATTTCCCCCCGTGCAGGGTCGTAGCTGACAATCAGGGAATCCCGGTCAAGCATGGCGCTTTGAAAGCGGGCATACGGGCACATGTACTTGCAAACCTGTTCACGCAAATACCCTGCATTGCCGTAAGTGGCAAAGCCATAAAACAATGCCCAGAAAATCTGCCAGCTTCCCTGCATCGCCAGCAACTCGGCCCCCAGCTCGCGAATAGGTACAAAGAAGCCAACAAAGGTAAAACCGGTCCACAAGGAAACCGCTATCCACAAGAATTGCTTTAAAGATTTTTTCCAGATCTTCTCGAATGTCCACCGGCTATTGTCCAGGCGAATACGAGCGCTTCGGTCGCCTTCGACCTTCTGCTCAATCCACATGAAAATTTCCGTATAAACGGTTTGCGGACAACTAAAGCCGCACCACAGGCGCCCGGCCACTGCAGTGAATAAAAACAATGCCAGGGCACAGATGATCAACAGCGCGGCAAGGTAGATAACATCCTGCGGATACAGCACCATCCCGAAAAGGTAGAACCGCCGGGCGCCAATATCGAACAGCACCATCTGGCGATCGCCCCATTGAATCCAGGGAATCACATAGAAAACGAACTGGGTAAGAAAAACCATTGCCCAACGCCAGCGCATGAAGTAGCCGCGGATGGAACGCGGGTAGACCTTTTTGTGCGCTTCAAAAAATGTATGGGGGTCGCCATCTGCCGATTTGATCGGCACCATTTTTTGAGGTTTTTTTTCTTCTTCCGGTTTCATTACTCTTTCCAGTGTGTTGGGCAATAAAAAAAGCGGCATGGAATGCCGCTTTTTTTCAACTAGTTGAATTAGTTGGCTGCATCGGGTTTGTTGGACAAACTCCAGATATATGCCGTCAGCACATCCACCTGTGCCGGCGTCAGCTTGCCACCGTTTTCCTTGGCCTGCGGCGGCATGACATTCGTCTTGCCATTATTGATCATGTCAATAATTACCGCCTCGCCCCAACCATGTAACCAGATATCGTCTGTGAGATTAGGCGCACCCAAAGCCTGGTTGCCCTTGCCATCGGCACCGTGGCAGGCAGCACAGGCAACGAACTTGTCCTTGCCCAAGACCGCCTTGGTAGCGTCGTGCGGACTGCCCGAGAGGCTCAGGACATAGTGGGCCACGTTCGCGACATCGTCGGCATCCCCTACAGCGGCTGCCATGGGAGGCATCATGCCAATACGGCCATTGGTGATGGTTTCATGGATTTTTTCGGGCGTGCCGCCATGCAACCAATCGCCATCGGTCAGGTTCGGGAAGGATTTTCCGCCGCGTGCATCCGAGCTGTGGCACTGAGCACAATTGTTCTGGAACAGATTGGCACCAATCGCCATGGCTTGGCCGTCCTTGGACATTTCCTCGGCGCTCATGGCGGTAAAGCGAGCGTAGAGGGGTTCCAGATCGGCTTCGGCCTTGCGCACCTCGGCTTCATAGGCTCCGACCTGCGACCAGCCGAACTGGCCTGCAAAAGAGCCCATGCCGGGGTAGGCAATCAGATAGAAGATGGAAAACACCACGGTCGAAACAAACAGCCACATCCACCAGCGGGGCATGGGATTGTTCAGTTCGCGCAGGTCACCGTCCCAGACGTGGCCGGTCGTGTTGTCATCGGCCGAAACGACCTTTTTGCGGGCCGTCAGGATGAGCAGCAGCAGGCAGCCTAAAACGCCAGCTGCTGCGATCACCGCAATATAGATCGACCAGAAATTGTTTACAAAATCGCTCATAACTTGTTCTCGTTGGAAGGGAGAAGTCAATCTTGCTCAAAGGGCAGGTTGGCTGCCTCATCGAAACGGTCTTTGTTGCTGCGGGCATAGGCCCACCATGCAATCCCGATGAAGCAGGCCATAGATGCCACGGTGGCAATGACGCGCATTGTTGTGATATCCATGACCTTTCCTCCTTAACGCAAGGCCGTGCCCAGCCCCTGCAGGTAGGCGACCATGGCATCCATCTCTGTCTTGCCTTTCACCGCCTCTTCGGCACCGGCGATTTCCTCATCGGTGTAAGGGACGCCGACCTTGCGCAGGGCTTCCATGCGCTGTGCAACCACGGTGTGATCGACCAGGTTGGTTTCCAGCCAAGGGTAGGAAGGCATGATCGATTCGGGCACCACGTCACGCGGGTTGTTCAGGTGGATACGGTGCCACTCATCGCTGTAGCGGCCACCCACGCGGTGCAGGTCAGGGCCGGTACGCTTGGAGCCCCACTGGAAGGGGTGGTCGTAGACGAACTCCCCGGCCACCGAGTAGTGGCCATAGCGCATGGTTTCGGCACGGAAGGGACGGATCATCTGCGAGTGGCAGTTGTAGCAGCCTTCGCGCAGATAGATGTCCCGGCCCAGCAGCGACAGCGGCTCGTAGGGTTTGACGCCTTGGATCGCTTCGGTGGTCGATTTTTGGAAGAACAGCGGAACGATTTCCACCAGCCCCCCGACAGCGACCACCAGGAAGGTCAGCACGATCAGCAGGAAGTTGCTGGTTTCGACCTTCTCGTGGGTGAAGCCGCCGGAGGCTTTGTTGTTGTTTGTAGACATGTTGTTAAAGCTCCCTGGAACTTAGGCGTGGGCAGGATTGACAGCAGGCACGGGCACATTCACAGCACGACCGGTAGCGGCTGTTTTCAGTACGTTCCAGGCCATCACGACCATGCCCGACAGGAACAGCAGGCCACCGACCACGCGGATCACGTAGAAGGGGTGCGTTGCTTTCACGCTCTCCACGAAGGTGTAGGTCAGCGTGCCATCGGCATTCACTGCACGCCACATCAGGCCTTGCATCACGCCGGCAATCCACATCGAGGCGATGTACAGCACGATACCGATCGTGGCCAGCCAGAAGTGCAGCTCAATGGCCGACTTGGAGTACATCTCGGTCTTGCCGAACAGGCGGGGGACCAGGTAGTACAGCGATCCCATGGTCACCAGGCCCACCCAGCCCAGAGCGCCGGAGTGCACGTGGCCCACCGTCCACTCGGTGTAGTGCGACAGGGCATTGACCGTCTTGATGGCCATCATCGGGCCTTCGAAGGTGGACATGCCGTAGAAGGACAGCGACACGATCAGGAAGCGCAGGATCGGATCGTCACGCAGTTTGTGCCAGGCGCCCGACAGGGTCATGATCCCGTTGATCATGCCGCCCCAGGACGGTGCCAGCAGAATCAGCGAGAACACCATGCCCAGCGACTGCGTCCAGTCCGGCAGTGCGGTGTAGTGCAGGTGGTGCGGGCCGGCCCACATGTAGGTGAAGATCAGTGCCCAGAAGTGCACGATCGACAGGCGGTAGGAGTAAACCGGACGGCCAGCCTGCTTGGGGATGAAGTAATACATCATGCCCAGGAAGCCGGCAGTCAGGAAGAAGCCCACGGCGTTGTGGCCGTACCACCACTGCACCATGGCATCCTGCACACCGGCGTAGGCCGAGTAGCTCTTCATCCAGCCGGCCGGAATCGCGACGTTGTTCACAACGTGCAGCAGGGCAATGGCGATGATGAAGGCGCCATAGAACCAGTTGGCCACATAGATGTGCTTGACCTTGCGCGTGCCGATCGTGCCGAAGAACACGATGGCGTACGACACCCACACGGCGGTGATCAGCAGGTCAATGGGCCATTCCAGTTCCGCGTATTCCTTGCCCTGGGTGAAGCCCAGCGGCAGAGTGATGACGGCAGCCACAATCACGGCCTGCCATCCCCAGAAGGTGAAGGCGGCCAGCTTGGGCATGAACAGCGTGGTTTGGCAGGTACGCTGCACCACGTAGTAGCTGGTGCCCATCAGGGCCGAGCCACCAAAGGCAAAAATCACGGCATTCGTGTGCAGCGGACGCAAGCGCCCGAAGCTCAGCCATGCAGTGTCGAAATTCAGTTCGGGCCAAGCCAGCTGGGAGGCGACTACCACCCCTACCAGCATGCCAATCACGCCCCAAACCACGGCCATGATTGAAAGCTGCCGCACTACCTTGTCGTTGTAGTGGACAGCACTCGTTTTTACATCGTCCATAGTGCACCTCTTAAATTGCAGACAAAAGTTTCACCGTTTCGGCTTTTAAAATTATTGACTCAAGTCAATCCTCTCGAAGAATGCGTTCCCCCTCCTGTTCAACACTCTCAAATTGACCCCTATGCACTGCCCACCAAAGGGCCAATGCTATAAAAAACACCAATCCTACGGACAACGGGATGAGTAGATACAGAATATCCATCGCGCTTTCTCTCCTATGTCATCTCGCCACGCACCGCTACGGCAGCACCGCCGACGACCGGGCCACGGTCGGCTGCCGATTCCCCGGTTTTTTGCGCCAGGCGGGCGGCATTGAGTACCACCCACAACGAGCTGGCGGCCATGCCCAAACCGGCCAGCCACGGCGGCACCATGCCGAGTGCGGCAAACGGTACCGAAACAGCGTTATAGGCCATGGCCCAGCCCAGGTTCTGGCGCACGATGCGCAAGGTCTTGCGGGCAAACAGCAGGGCCTGCAGCACCTGCTGCAGATCGGTGCCCAGAATTACAAAATCCGAACGGGCCCGGGCCAGGGGAACGGCCCGGCCAAAGGCAAAGGAGACGTCGGCGCCGGCCAGCACCGGCCCGTCGTTGAGTCCATCGCCGACCATGCCAACCTGTTTGCCCTGGGCTTGCAAGGCTTGTAGCGCCGCCAGCTTGTCCTGCGGGCTGCAGGTGGCCCGAAATTCGGTAATCCCCACCTGGTGCGCAATCCGGGCAACGGCGGCCGGCCCGTCGCCAGAGAGCAATTGCACCTGCACCCCGTGGGCTTGCAGCGCCTGCACCACCTGGGCGGCCTGGGGGCGGACGTTTTCCTGCAGCTCGAATGCGGCCAGGGGCTGCACCTGGGGGCCGTCCTCTTCCTCCACGGACAGGTACACCGCCTGCGGCAATGCCTGCGGCCAGTGTCCGGCAGCGGCAAACGCCAGGGAACCCAGCCGCACCCAGCGCGGCTGCCCTTGCCAGAGATCGGCGCACTGCGCCTGCGCCCGCAGCCCCTGCCCGGCGAGTTCCTGCACTTGCAGCAGTTGCCAGCCATCTGCACTTTCGGCCTGCGGCAGCGCCTGGACAGCGACCGAAACCGGATGAATCGATTGCCGCGCCAGTGCCACGGCCAGGCCTGAACACCACGCCGGCAGGGCCGTGCCGGTGTAGGCGTGGCTGGCTTGCACCGCCAGCCCTTCCTCGGTCAAGGTGCCGGTCTTGTCGAACACCAGCACCTGCACCTGGGCCAGGGCTTCCAGCCCTTGCAGATTGCGCACCAGCACGCCCTGGCGGGCCAGGGTGCCGGCGGCGGTCAGCATGGCCACCGGGGTGGCCAGGGACAAGGCGCAGGGGCAGGTCACGATCAGCACCACGGCGGCATACAGCAGTCCCAGCCCCGGGTCCTGCGGCCACCAATAGACGGCCGTGGCCGCAGCCAGCAGCAAAATCCCCAGCAAAAATGGCCCGGCCGCCTTGTCGGCCAATGCCGCCAGCCGAGGTTTCTGGGTGGTGGCCTGTTCGATCAGGCCGACGATCTGGGCGAACCTGGTTTCGTCGCCCAACGCCTGCACCTGAATTTCCACCACCGCACTCAGGTTGAAGCTGCCGGCGACGACGCTGCTGCCCACGGTCTTGCTGACCGGGCGCGACTCGCCGGTGAGCAGCGCCTCATCGGCCTGGGTGCGCCCGGCGACGAGAACGCCATCCACCGGAAACGCCTCGCCGGGCAGGATGCGCAGCACGTCGCCCACGGCCACGCGGCGCAGGGCGACGCGCTCGAACTGCCCATCGTCCTGCCGGCGCAACACGCTTTCGGGCAGGCGGTTGAGGACGCCCTCCAGCGCCCCGGCGGTGCGGTCACGCAGGCGCACCTCCAGCCAGCGACCGGCCAGCAGGAAGGCGGCGAACATGGACAGCGAATCGAAATACACCTCGCGGCCAAAGATGCCGTGCGGATCAAACGTGCCCCAGCTGCTGATGACGAAGGTGATCGCCATGCCCAGAGCAACGGGCAAATCCATGCTGATGCGCCGTTGGCGCAAGTCCCGCCAGGCGCCAGAGAAGAACGGGCCGCAGGAGTAAAGCAGCATCGGAATGCAGATCAGCCAGGAGGCCCAGCGCAGCAGGGTTTCCATCTCCAGCGACAAATCGCCGGGCTTGGCCTCGTAAGCAGGCCATGCGTACATCATGACCTGCATCATGCAGAACGTGGCCAGCAGCCAGCGCCAGAGCATTTTGCGCTGATAGGCCTGGCGCAAGGTTTTGACGTGCGCGTCCTGCGCCGGAATGGCCCGGTAGCCGGCCTGGGCGATGGCGGCAAACCATGCCGAGGGCGTGGTCTGCCGCGCATCCCACACCACCCGCGCCCGGTGCGCGGCGGCCGAGACTTCCACCTGCCGGATGCCGGGTGTGCGGCGCAACGCTTCTTCGATGGTCAGGGCGCACGTTGCGCAATACATTCCCTCCAGCACCACCTGAGAGTCCCATACGGGAACCGTGGCCGGATCGGACGAAGCCTGCGCAGGTGCCGCCCCGTCCAGGGGCTTGCCAAAACTGGGCCACTCCAGGGGGTCGTCAAGCAAAAATTGCTCTTCGTGGCGTGGCGGTCTGCGCTCTTCAGAAACGAGGGAAGAAGAGCCTGTCAGTAACGGGCTCTGAGGAAACATGGTCATAGCGTTGCGGGGCCGCATCATAAACGGTTTGACGCATATCAAGCCAACTGGGCAAAGGCTGCCTAAGCTGCTAAGGTATTCATAGCGCCGTTGGTGCCCTTTTATTCACTCAGGAGGATCTTGCATGTATGAACGTATTTTGGTGACCACGGACGGCACGGCCCTGTCCGACAAGGCCGTACAAAGCGCCCTGTCCCTGGCCAAACTCAGTGGTGCGACGCTGATTGTCCTGCGGGTCATCCCCCGCTACCCCCGCAGCTACCTCGAAGGCGGGGCGACGGTGGACATCAGCGAAATCAAACGCATCGAAGCCCAGTGGACAACCCAGGCCCAGGCCCAGCTGTCCGCCATCAAGGCCGAAGGCAAGAGCATAGGCGTGACCGTCAAGACCACCATCGCCAAATCGGATCTGGTGGCCGAATCGATCATCGCCACCGCCGACAAGCAGGAGGTGGACTTGATCGTCATGGCCTCGCACGGGCGCAAGGGCATCAAGCGCCTGCTGCTGGGCAGCGAAACCCAGCATGTGCTGACCCATTCGACCAAGCCCATTCTGGTGCTGCGCTAATAGGTAAAAACGGCTTCCTTGCAGAAGCCGTTTTTTTGTACCATGAAGATAAAACAATAGCTTCTTCCGCTTTATTCATAAGGATTTCAAATATAAAACACATTGAAATCCTTTGTTTTCCTGCGGAAGAAGCTATGAATTAAATCATCACCCTTCGCGGCGGCTGGCCCACAGCCACAGCGCGATGCCCGCCAGCACCATCGGCACGCACAGCCACTGCCCCATGCTCATGCCCAGCGAGAGCAGGCCCAGGAAATCGTCCGGCTCGCGGAAATACTCGGCCACAAAGCGCAGGCTGCCATAGCCGACCAGGAAGGCCGCCGCCACCTGCCCCGGCTTGCGCGGGCCACGGGCATACCACCACAGCAGCACGAACAGCAGCAGCCCTTCCAGCAGGAACTGGTAGATCTGCGACGGATGGCGCGGCTGCAGGCTGCCGCTGTGCGGGAAGACCATGGCCCAGGGCAGATCGGCGCTGGCAAAACGCCCCCACAGCTCACCATTGATGAAGTTGCCCACCCGCCCCGCCGCCAGCCCGGTGGGCACGCAGGGGGCGACGAAATCGGCCACCTGCAGCCAGGGCCGCCGGCGCGAACGGGCGAACCACAGCATGGCCACGATCACGCCGAGCAGCCCGCCGTGAAAGCTCATGCCGCCCGTCCACACCGCGAAGATTTCCAGCGGGTGGCTCAGGTAGTAGTCGGGTTTGTAGAACAGGCAATAGCCCAGCCGCCCGCCGACAATCACGCCCAGCACGCCCAGGAACAGAATGTCCTCGACATCCTTGCGGCTCCAGGCCTGCTCCGGGGGCAGGCTGACAAACGCCGGATGCTGCAAGCGCCGCAGCCCCAGCAGCATGAACAGGCCGAATGCGGCCAGGTAAGTGAGGCCATACCAATGCACGGCCAGCGGCCCCAGCTGGATGGCGACGGGGTTGATTTCCGGGTAGATCAGCATGGCGCCAGTCCCTTCACGATGACTTGCTGCTGCGCTGGCGCAGCGCTTCGTACAGGCACACGCCGCTGGCCACGGAAACGTTCAGGCTTTCCACCGCGCCGCACATGGGGATGTGGATCAGGCTGTCGCAGGTCTTGCGCGTGAGCTGGCGCATGCCGTCGCCCTCGGCCCCCAGCACCAGGGCCACCGGCCCGGTGAAGTCGGCGGCGAACAGGCTTTGCGGCGCATCGCCGCTGGTGCCGATGATCCAGATGTTGCGCTCCTTCAGCTCATTCAAGGTGCGGGCCAGATTCGTCACCATGAAGTAGGGCACCGTCTCGCTGGCCCCGCTGGCCACCTTGGCCACGGTGGCGTTAATCCCGGCGGCATGATCCTTGGGGGCGATGACCGCATGGACGCCTGCGCCATCGGCCACGCGCAGGCAGGCGCCCAGATTGTGCGGATCGGTCACGCCGTCCAGCACCAGCAGCAGGGGGTTGCGCACGCCCTGGGCCTCCAGGTCGTCCAGCAGATCGTCCAGCGACTTTTGCTGCACCAAGGCCTCGACCCGCGCTGCCACCCCCTGGTGGCCGTGGCTGCCGGCCAGTTTGGCGATGCGCAGGGCGTCGGCCTCGATCAGACGCACCCCGGCCTCGCGGGCACGCTCCAGGAATTGGCGCATCCGGGCATCGCGCCGGGTGGCTTCGTAATAGACCTCCACAATGGTTTGCGGAGCAGTTTTCAGGCGAACGCCTACGGCATGGAAGCCAAACAGAACTTTGGGGGAAGACATAGGGGCAGCATTATCAGATAAGTTCTTGGGGCATCGCTTCGGCCCTACACTGGCGGACTTTTCATTTTTTCCGCCTTGGCCCTGCCCAGCTACCCGCTGGGCAGGCCTTTTTTTAATGACTGGCAACCCCATCATGCTTCACCGTCCCTTGCTGCGCTGGGTACAGCGCACCAGCATCGTCACGCAAATCATCATCAGCCTGATCCTGGGCACCCTGCTGGCCCTCTTCTGGCCCGAGGCTGCGGCCCGTGTAGAAATCCTGGGCACGCTGTTCATCTCGGCGCTCAAGGCCGTCGCGCCCATTCTGGTGTTCATCCTGGTGATCTCCGCCATCAGCAACCAGCAGCCGGGGCAGACCACCCAGCTCAAGCCCATTCTGGCGCTCTACCTGATCGGCACCCTGAGCGCCGCCATCGTGGCCGTCATCGCCAGTATGGCGCTGCCCTCCACCCTGGTACTCAAGGATGCCGCCAGCGGCATGGCGGCCCCCGGCGGCATCAGCGAAGTGCTGCTGCAAGTGCTGAAGAACGCCGTGGACAACCCCGTCAATGCCCTGCTCCACGCCAATTACATCGGCATTCTGGTCTGGGCCGTCGGCGTGGGTATCGCCCTGCGCCAGGGCGCGGAACACACCCGGCAGGTCATGGCCGATTTCTCGCACGGCATCACCCTCATCATCCAGGCGGTCATCCGCCTGGCGCCATTGGGCATCTTCGGCCTGGTGGCCTCCACCATCGCCACCACAGGCATCAAGGTACTGGCCGGCTACGCCCATCTGCTGATGGTGCTGGTCGGCTGCATGCTGTTCATTGCCCTGGTGGTCAACCCGGCCATCGTGTGGTGGAAGATTCGCCGCAATCCCTACCCCCTGGTGCTGATGTGCCTGCGCGAGAGCGGCGTCACCGCCTTCTTCACGCGCAGTTCGGCGGCCAACATCCCGGTGAACATGGCCATCGCCAAGCGCCTGAACCTTGACCCGACCACCTGCGGCGTCGCCATTCCCCTGGGGGCCACCATCAACATGGCGGGCGCCGCCATCACCATCAGCGTACTGACCCTGGCGGCGGCGCACACCCTGGGCATCAGCGTGGACATCCCCACCGCCATCCTGCTGTGCGTGGTTTCGGCCATCTGCGCCTGCGGGGCGTCGGGGGTGCCCGGCGGCTCGCTGCTGCTGATTCCGCTGGCCTGCTCGCTGTTCGGCATCTCCAACGACGTGGCCATGCAGGTCGTGGCCGTGGGCTTCATCATCGGCGTGCTGCAGGATTCGGCAGAAACGGCGCTGAACTCCTCCACCGACATCATCTTCACGACAGCAGCCTGCATGGCGCAGGAAAAGCAGCAGGGCTGAAGCACCGCTCCACCGACATGAAAAAAGGCTCTGCCGTAATGCAGAGCCTTTTTTCATGCGCTGGGCGTATCAATCGCGGTAGTAAGCCTGCACGCTGCCCTTGAGCTTGATCAGCAGAGGCCGGCCCTTGCGGTCCAGCGTCTTGCCTGCGGGTACCTTGACCCAGCCTTCGCTGATGCAGTATTCCTCCACATCCTGGCGCTCCTGGCCGTTGAAGCGGATTCCGACATCGTGGGCAAACACGGCGGCAACGAAATGCGGGCTGCGCGGATCGATCGAAAGATGGTCTGGCAGCTCTGGGCGCGAAGTGGGTTCAGTCATGGCAACGAGGGTTGAACAAAGATATGTAAAGGCCGTGATTCTAAGAAAATATACGGAAACCAATGAAACGCTTGAATTACAATTGCGGGCTTCCTGCTTTTGGCTGTATATGGTGCCTCGGCTCCCATGGTCAGCTCGGGAAGCTTGGCCTCTTTCCGGGTTGGTGCTTCTTTTTTCAGATGCCCAATCCAGTATATAATAGCGGTCTTGTCGGCGTGTAGCGCAGCCTGGTAGCGCACTTGCATGGGGTGCAAGGGGTCGCGAGTTCGAATCCCGCCACGCCGACCATTGATTCCTAAAAGGCCAACACTGATGTGTTGGCCTTTTGTTTTTCTTACCTGTATTTTTCTGCTCCGCCACGAAAGTTTTATTCCATGATTGAAGGCTTGATTACCGGACGCCTGACGACCGACCCCAGCGAACGCACCGACCGCTTCGGCAAAACCTTCATGGTTGCCCGGATGCGGGCCACCGTCGGCGACGGCAACCTGCGCCCCAATGCCGGCACCGAAACCCCCAGCAGCCTGTTTGTGAACGTGGTCGCCTTCGACCCCGTGCCCTGCAAGCAGTTGCTGGAGCTGCAAGAAGGCGACATCGTC
Organism: Comamonas nitrativorans; assembly: GCF_042654765.1. Classification (NCBI taxonomy): domain Bacteria; kingdom Pseudomonadati; phylum Pseudomonadota; class Betaproteobacteria; order Burkholderiales; family Comamonadaceae; genus Comamonas; species Comamonas nitrativorans. The sequence goes on from NZ_JBHSEW010000011.1 coordinate 16,986, forward strand.
TCCATCGTCGGCCCCCTCACGCCCAAGGTCTGGACGGACAAGCAAGGCGCCAGCTACCCCGCGCTGGATGTCGTGGCGTACCGGGTGCTGGCCTTGCCTGCCCAGGTACACGCCGCCGAATTTGCCTGAACCGCTCCGGCACCGGCAGACAATAAAAAAAGCCCTTGGATTGCAAAATCCAAGGGCTTTTGAATTGGTCGGCGTGGCGGGATTCGAACTCGCGACCCCTTGCACCCCATGCAAGTGCGCTACCAGGCTGCGCTACACGCCGAAGCTATCGATTATAAGCGGGAAAAACCCAGGTTTTTACCAACCGCCTCACTAATGGCGTATCCACGATCACCGCGCAGTGATCGCGGACAGGTTCTCAGGATGCAGCGTGCATCAGCTCCTTGCACTTGGCGCTGGCGTGGAAGGTGACCACGCGCCGGGCGGCAATGGGCACCAGCTCCCCGGTACGCGGATTGCGGCCAGGGCGCGGGGCTTTCTCGCGCACCTGGAAATTGCCCAGGCCGGAGAGTTTCACGTCCTCGCCGCGCACCAGGGTCTGGCAGATCAGGTCGAAAAAAGCATCGACCACCACTTTGGCCTCGCGCTTGTTCATGCCCATCTGCTCGAAAAGCAGATCGACCAGTTCGGCCTTGGTCAAGGCTCCGGCTTCAAGATTTTCTTCAGTCATGGCTTATCCCCGCAGCTTGGCGCCCAGTTTTTCGGTCAGGGCGGCAATCACCGCCTGCATGGCCGCTTCGATTTCGGCATCGCCCAAAGCCTCGGCATGGCGGCCCAAAGTCAGGCGCACGGCCAGGCTCTTCTCGTCCTGCGCCAAGGCGCCCGGGGCCGCAGTTTCGCCGTCCTTCAATTTTTTGGGTCGGAACACGTCGAACAGCACGGCAGAGCGCAAGGTGTCCGCCGCCACCGCCGCCTGCACCACGGCCATCACCTGGGCGTGGGTGACGCTTTCCTTGACCACCACGGCCACGTCGCGCTCCACCGCCTGGTGCTTGGGCACCGGGGCGAACTGCGGCACCGGGCGTTGCAGCACGGCATCCAGGGCCAGCTCGAACAGCACCGGCGTCAGGGGCAAATCCCACTGCTGGCGCCATTGGGGATGCAGTTCGCCGACATAGCCGACTTCCTGCCCGTCCACCCGCACGCGAGCGCAGCGCCCAGGGTGCATGGCCGGATGCTCGGCCGGCTCGAACTCCGGTTGCAGCGGCGCCAGCAACGCCTGCACGTCGCCCTTGACGTCGAAGAAATCGACCTTGGCCTCTGCCTGCCCCCACTGCAACGGCGCAGCGCTGCCGTAGGCCAGACCCGCCACGCGCATGGGCTGGTAAAAGCCTTTGACCGTGGTGTCCGATTCCTCGACCGAGGCATCCTTGAAGAACACCCGGCCTAGCTCGAACACGCGCACGCGCGGCGCTTTGCGATCCAAGTTGAATTTCAAAACTTGCAGCAAAGACCCGAGCAACGACGAGCGCATCACGCTCAACTGGCTGGCAATGGGGTTGAGCAAACGGATCGGGTCAGTGTTGCCCGCCAGCGTCTGCTCCCACTTTTCCTCGACAAAGCTGAAGTTGATGGTTTCCTGGTAGCCCAGGCCTGCCAGCAGACGGCGCACGGCAAAGGGGCTGCGGCGGTTTTCCGCCAGCAGCTTCGGGCTGATGGGGGCCAGCGGCTTGGTCGTGGGCAGTTGCTCGTAGCCGATCATCCGGGCCACTTCTTCGATCAAATCCTCTTCCAGATTGATGTCGAAGCGGAACGTCGGGGCCGTGACGGCAATCACGCCTTCACCCACCACGGTAGCGGGCAGGCCCAGGCCGTTCAGGGCGTCCAGGCATTGCTGCTGCGTCACCGGCATTCCGATCACCTTGGCGGCGCGGGCCACGCGCAGCTGCACCTGCCTGGGTGCAGGCACGTTGGGCCGCTGGTCGTCGATGGGGCCGACCTGCGTGGCCGGCGTGCCGCAGATTTCCAGCACCAGGGCGGTAATGCGCTCGATGTGTTCCACCGTGTGTTCGGGATCGACCCCGCGCTCGAAGCGGTGCCCCGCATCGGTCGAGAAGTTGAAGTGGCGCGAACGGCCTGCCACGGCCTTGGGCCACCAGAAAGCGGCCTCGATGTAGATGTTCTGCGTGCCGTCCGACACCGCCGTGGCGTCGCCGCCCATGATGCCGGCCAGCGATTCGATCTCGCGCTCGTCGGCGATCACGCCCACCTGCGGAAAATCGCCGATCTCGATGGTGCTGCCATTGAGCAGCTTGAGCGTTTCGCCCGGCTTGCCCCAGCGCACGGCCAGGCCGCCGTGAATCTTGTCCAGGTCGAAGATGTGGCTGGGCCGGCCCAGCTCGAACATCACGTAGTTGGAAATGTCCACCAGCGGTGAGACGCTGCGCTGGCCGCAGCGGGCCAGCCGATCGACCATCCACTGCGGCGTTTTCACCCGGGTATTCACACCGCGCACGATGCGGCCCGAAAAGCGGCCACACAAATCGGTGGCGGCAATCTGCACCGGCAACGTGTCCGGCAACGTCACCGCAGCGGCCGGGAAGGACAGGGGTTGCAGCGGTGCACCGGTCAGCGCCGACAGCTCGCGGGCCACGCCGTACACGCTCAGGCAGTGCGCCAGATTGGGCGTGAGCTTGAGGGTGAACAAGGTGTCGTCCAGGTTCAAATACTCGCGCACGTTCTGGCCCAGGGGCGCGTCCAGCGGCAGCTCCAGCAGGCCGCCGTGGTCGTCGGCAATGCCCAGCTCCTTGGCCGAACACAACATGCCGAAACTCTGCACGCCGCGCAGCTTGCCGATCTTGATCTTGAACGGCTGGCCATCCTCGCCCGGCGGCAGTTCGGCGCCCACCGTCGCACACGGCACGCGGATACCCACGCGGGCATTCGGTGCGCCGCAGACGATGTTCAGCAGCTCGGGGCCGCCCACGTCCACCTGGCACACGCGCAGGCGATCAGCGTCCGGGTGCTGCACGGCCTCCTTGATTTCACCGACGACGATGCCGGTAAACGGCGGGGCCACCGGCTCCAGCTCTTCCACTTCCAGACCGGCCATGGTCAAGGTTTCGGCCAGGGCCTGAGTGCTTAACGGGGGGTTGCAGTATTGGCGCAACCAGGATTCGGGAAACTGCATGTTTTTTCCATCTCATGCGGCAGGGACAAACCCAGCGCACAACTACCAAAAAAAGAGCTTTTTCCGCTTGATATACAAAGTTTTCAAACCAAAAACTATCTGAAATCGTTTGTATATCAGCGGTAACAGCTCACTTTTTATTTATTGAATTGGGACAGGAAGCGAATATCGCCATCGAAGAACAGGCGCAGATCGTTCACCCCGTAGCGCAGCATGGTCAAACGGTCCGGCCCCATGCCGAAGGCAAAGCCGATGAAGCGCTCGGGGTCCAGCCCCATGTTGCGCACCACGTTCGGATGTACCTGGCCGCTGCCCGCCACCTCCAGCCACTTGCCGGCCAGGGGGCCGCTCTGGAACTGGATGTCCACTTCCGCCGACGGCTCGGTGAACGGGAAAAAGCTCGGGCGAAAGCGCAGCACCAGGTCGTCGCTTTCAAAAAACGTCTTGCAAAAGTCGGTAAATACAACCTTCAAGTCTTTAAAACTCACGTTCTCGCCAATCCACAGGCCTTCGCACTGGTGGAACATGGGCGAGTGGGTGGCGTCCGAATCGACGCGGTAGGTGCGTCCGGGGGCAATCACGCGAATTTCCGGCATCCCCTGCCCGGCATCGAGCTGGCTGCGGTAACGCTTGACATGCTGCACCGCATGGCGCACCTGCATCGGGCTGGTGTGCGTGCGCAGCAGATTGGGCGCCTGGGGCGTACCACCCTCGACGTAAAACGTGTCGTGCATGGAACGCGCCGGGTGGTCTTCCGGGGTGTTCAGCGCGGTGAAGTTGAACCAGTCGGACTCGATCTCCGGGCCGTCGGCCACTTCAAAGCCCATCGAGGCAAAAATCCCCTCGATGCGCTCCAGCGTCAGCGACACCGGGTGCAAACCGCCCTGCCCGCGCTGGCGTCCCGGCAGGGTCACGTCCAGGCGCTCGGCCTGCAACTGCTGCTGCAACTGGGCATCCTGCAAGGCCTGACGGCGGTCGTTCAAGGCCGCCTCGATGGCCTGCTTGGCCACGTTGATGGCTGCGCCACGGGTTTTCTTTTCTTCTACCGTCAGCTGCGCCATGCCCTTCATCAGCGCGGTCATCTTGCCGGCCTTGCCCAGGAACTGGGCCTTGGCATTTTCCAGATCAACAGGGGTGGCAGCCTGCGCAAACAGCTCGCGGGCGCTGGCCACCAGGGAATCCAACTCGTTCATAGCGACTCTTATCGCGACTCTTATCGCATTTCAAATGACACAAGGGCTAGTGCCTTTTCAAGCTCTAGCCCTTGCTGATAGTGCGCCGGTAGCTATTGTTTTATAACTACCGATCGTGAACTCAAGCAGCCAGCTTGGCTTTCACTTGCTCCACGATGCTGCCAAAGGCAGCCTTGTCGTGCACGGCGATATCGGCCAGCATCTTGCGGTCGATGTCGATGGCAGCCTTCTTCAGGCCGTTGGTGAACTGGCTGTAGGTCAGGCCCAGTTCACGCGCAGCGGCGTTGATACGGGTGATCCACAGACGGCGGAACACGCGCTTCTTGTTGCGGCGGTCACGGTAAGCGTACTGACCGGCCTTCATCACCGCCTGTTTGGCGACGCGGAAGACATTACCGCGACGGCCGCGGAAACCTTTGGCTTGAGCCAGAACTTTTTTGTGACGGGCACGGGCCGTTACACCACGTTTGACGCGAGGCATATGTTTACTCCTTGTTCGTCAGAAAAATTACAGGCCAGCCATGGGCAGCATCTTGGCGATCGAGCCCAGATCGGACTCATGCACATTCACGATGCCGCGCAGGTTACGCTTGTTCTTGGTGGTCTTCTTGGTCAGGATGTGACGCTTGAAGGCTTGGCCGCGCTTGACGGTGCCACCGGGACGGACGCGAAAACGTTTCTTCGCGCTGCTCTTGGTTTTCATCTTGGGCATTGAAATGCTCCTGTTGGTTGTGCTCGCAAGGCGTTTGCCACCACAGCAAAACTTGTTGGCCCCGAGACACTTCTGGGTTTGCACTGCCTTTTAAAAGGCAGGCAATACAAAAACTTGCCTGAAAAATCCGGCAAGCCTCTATATAAAAACTACTTACGCTTTTTCGGCGTCGGCGGCCTCTGCCGACTTGGCAGTACCGGGCTTTTTCCGCGCCGGGGCGATCATCATCACCATCTGGCGGCCTTCCAGCTTGGGGAACTGTTCCACCTGGATGCTGTCGGCCAGATCGTCACGCAGACGGTTGAGCAAATCCAGGCCCAACTGCTGGTGCGTGATCTCGCGCCCGCGAAAGCGAAGCGTGATTTTACACTTATTGCCTTCTGCCAGAAAACGTCGGATATTGCGCAGCTTGATGTTGTAGTCGCCATCGTCGGTACCCGGACGGAATTTCACCTCCTTGATCTCGACCACGGCCTGCTTGGCTTTGGCTTCTGCGGCTTTTTTCTGTTCCTGGTATTTGAACTTGCCGTAATCCATCAGCCGGCACACCGGCGGGCTGGCAGTCGCCGCAATTTCCACCAGGTCCACATCCAGCTCACCAGCGGCACGCAAGGCCTCCTGCAAGGGCACGATGCCCAGAGCCTCGTTGTCCGGCCCCATCAGGCGGATTTCAGGCGCCGTGATTTCACGGTTCAAACGGTGCTTGCGCTCTTCACGCTGGCGACGATCACGAAATTCTGTAGCTATGGCTCTCACCCTAAAATCAAAACGCTACGAAAAGGGTAGCTTCCTACACGCAAAACACGCGGGACAGGCCCGCGTGGACTGAATCTCAAGCTTTGGCGGCAATCTCTTGGGAGAGTAGTTCAATGAACGCCTCAACGCTCATGACCCCAAGATCCTTGTTCCCTCGCGCCCGCACAGCGACGGTGCCAGCGGCTTTTTCCTTGTCCCCGGCAACGAGGATATAGGGCAGCTTTTGCAATGCATGTTCGCGTATTTTATACGTGATCTTTTCATTGCGAAGGTCAGAGGCGATCTTGAGTGCATGATCCGGCAGCGCTTTTTGCACTTTTGCCACAACTTCCTGCACGTAATCGGCCTGCGCATCGGTGATGTTGAGGACAGCCACCTGCTGTGGTGCCAGCCACACGGGCAAGGCGCCGGCGTACTGCTCGATCAGAATGCCGATGAAACGCTCCATGGAGCCGACAATCGCCCGGTGCAACATGACCGGACGGTGACGGTGGCCGTCCTCCCCGACATATTCCGCATCCAGGCGCTCCGGCATGGAAAAATCGACCTGAATCGTGCCGCACTGCCATTGACGGCCCAGGGCATCCTTCAAGGTATATTCAATTTTCGGCCCGTAAAAAGCGCCATCCCCGACCGCCACCTGGTACTCGCAGCCCGAGGCCTTCAAGCTCTCGAACAGCGCCGCTTCGGCCTTGTCCCAGCTTTCATCGGAGCCGATACGTGCTTCGGGACGGGTGGCCACCTTATAAATGATGTCGGTAAAACCAAAGTCCTGGTAGACCTGCTGCAACAGGCGCGTGAAGTTGAGAACTTCCTGCTGAATCTGGTCTTCGGTGCAGAAGATGTGGCCATCGTCCTGGGTAAACGCCCGCACGCGCATGATGCCGTGCAGGCCGCCCGTCGGCTCGTTGCGGTGGCACTGGCCAAATTCGCCCATGCGCAGGGGCAATTCGCGATAGCTTTTGATCCCCTGCTTGAAGATCAGGATGTGGCCCGGGCAGTTCATGGGTTTGAGCGCAAAGTCGTGCTTCTCGCTTTCGGTGGTGAACATGTTGTCGCGGTACTTGTCCCAGTGACCGGTTTTCTCCCACAGCGTGCGGTCCAGAATCTGCGGCCCCTTGACCTCCTGGTAGCCGTTGTCGCGGTACACGCGGCGCATGTACTGCTCCACATCCTGCCAGATGCGCCAGCCTTTGGGATGCCAGAACACCGTGCCGGGGGAATGCTCGTCGATATGGAACAAATCCAGCTCGCGCCCCAGTTTGCGGTGATCGCGCTTCTCCGCCTCCTCAATGCGCGTGATATAGGCTTGCAGGTCTTTCTTGTCGGCCCAGGCCGTTCCATAGACACGCTGCAACTGCTCATTGCGAGCATCGCCGCGCCAGTAAGCGCCTGCCAGCTTGGTGAGTTTGAAGACTTTCAGGAAACGGGTATTGGGCACGTGCGGGCCACGGCACATGTCCACGTACTCCTGGTGGTAGTACAGGCCCATTTGCGTTTCGTTGGGCATATCCTCCACCAAACGCAGCTTGTAGTCCTCGCCACGGTTCTTGAAAACCTCGATGACTTCGGCACGCGGGGTCATCTTCTTGATGACGTCGTAATCCTGCGCGATCAATTCTTTCATTCGCGCTTCGATGGCGGCCATGTCGTCGGGAGTGAAGGGACGCTCGTACGAGATGTCGTAATAAAAACCCTCCTCGATCACCGGCCCGATCACCATCCTGGCGGAGGGATACAACTGCTTGACGGCGTGACCGACCAGGTGCGCACAGGAGTGGCGAATGATGTCCACACCATCCTGGTCCTTGGGGGTGATGATTTGCAAGGTGGCATCTTGCGCAATCACATCGCAGGCATCGACCAGACGGCCATTGACACGACCGGCTACCGTGTTTTTGGCCAAACCGGCACCAATCGACTGGGCCACCTCCATGACCGTGACCGGACCATCAAACTCACGCGCAGAACCATCGGGAAGGGTAATTTTCAACATAGCTAAGTCTTGATTTCTAAAAATGGGGACCGCGCAGGCAATAAAAAAGCGCGGAACCAGTCCGCGCCTAAAAGAGAGAAGAGGAAAGCTTTCGGTACGCGCGAACTCTCTGGCCTTAGCGGCCAGCGGTGGTTTGTGTTGTAGTTCGCGGTGTCATAACCAAAGATGCCTTTCTCGCCCTTGTAAATTAGGAATGCCGTGATTTTAACGGCTTAAAGACAAACGGGCTTGCAAAGCAAGCCCGTTTGTCTTTCTCAGCGCCAAGTTTGTGACCTGGCTACCACAGTGCTTAGTGGAACTGCTCTTCTTCGGTCGAGCCGGTCAGGGCCTTCACGCTGGAGGAGCCGCCCTGGATCACGGTGGTCACGTCGTCAAAGTAGCCGGCACCGACTTCCTGCTGGTGCGACACGAAAGTGTAGCCTTGTTCGCGGGCTGCAAATTCGGGCTCCTGCACCATGTTCACGTAGTGCTTCATGCCTTCGCCGCCAGCGTAAGCGTGGGCGAATTGGAAAGTGTTGTACCAGTTGATATGGATACCGGCCAGCGTGATGAACTGGAACTTGTAGCCCAGAGCCGACAGCTCTTCCTGGAAGGAGGCGATCTGGCTGTCCGACAGGTTCTTGCGCCAGTTGAACGAAGGCGAGCAGTTGTACGACAGCAGCTTGCCGGGGCAGGCAGCGTGTACGGCCTGGGCAAATTCACGGGCAAAACCGATATCGGGCACGCCGGTTTCGCACCACACCAGATCGGCGTAGGGAGCGTAGGCCACGCCACGGCTGATGGCTTGCTCCAGACCGTTTTTCACACGGTAGAAACCTTCCTGGGTACGCTCGCCGGTGATGAAGGGGCGGTCATTGGCGTCGCAATCGCTGGTCAGCAGGTTGGCGGCTTCGGCATCGGTACGGGCCAGCACGATGGTCGGCACGCCCATGACGTCGGCAGCAAAGCGGGCAGCGGTCAGCTTTTCCACGGCTTCCTGGGTGGGCACCAGCACCTTGCCGCCCATGTGGCCGCACTTCTTCACAGCAGCCAGTTGGTCTTCGAAGTGCACGCCCGAAGCGCCTGCGGCAATCATGTTCTTCATCAGCTCGAAAGCGTTCAGAACACCGCCAAAGCCGGCTTCGGCATCGGCAACGATGGGCAGGAAGTAATCAACGAACTTCTCGTCGCCGGGATTGATGCCACGGCTCCATTGGATTTCATCCGCACGCTTGAAGGTGTTGTTGATGCGGCGCACCATGGTCGGCACCGAGTCGTAGGCGTACAGCGACTGGTCGGGGTACATGGTTTCGGAAGTGTTGCCGTCGGCAGCCACTTGCCAGCCCGACAGGTACACGGCTTCCAGGCCGGCCTTGGCCTGCTGCATGGCCTGGCCTGCGGTGATCGCGCCAAAGGCGTTCACATAGCCTTTTTTGGCACCGCCGTTGATCTTTTCCCACAGCTTTTCAGCACCGCGCTGCGCCAGGGTGTATTCCGGCTGCAGGCTGCCGCGCAGGCGCACCACATCGGCAGCGCTGTAGTTGCGCTTGACGCTCTTCCAGCGGGGGTTTTGGGCCCAGTCTTTTTCCAGGGCGGCAATTTGCTGTTCGCGGCTCAGTTGCTGATTCAGGGATTGAGGCATGTGCTGATCTCCAGTGACAAGTTAGTAAAACGGTGGCGCTCCTGCAAGCACCTTGGGGTCTAATGTAAGTCTTATAGAAGAGTAGAGCAAGCTCTTATGTCTTATATAAGACAATTTTTAAAAATATTTAAAAACAATAAGTTATATCTAAATCATATGAATTTTCAGAGCAATCCAACGGGATGAGCTGGTTTTTTGCTGCATAGCAACAACCTTTTATTTCACCCGCTGGACTACTATTTTCACAATACAAAATCAACCATGGATTGGTGCGGCACTGACGACCACGCCATCGGCATCGGCATACAGCCAGTCGCCCGGACGCACCCGGACACCGGCGATTTGCACGTCGATATCCGTCTGGCCCTGGTTGCGCTTTTCCGTAGGCATCGGGTTCAGCCCCAGGGCACGAATGCCGACCTGCTCGGCATTGAGTTCGGCAACATCACGCACACAGCCCCACACCACGATTCCAGCCCAGCCATTGCGGGCCGCCGCTGCCGCCAGGTTGCCGCCAACCAGGGCCTTGCGCAGCGAACCGCCGCCATCGACCACCAGAACCGCCCCGTTGCCCGGGCTGTCCACGGCCTGCTTGACCAGGGTGTTGTCCTCGAAGCACTGCACCGTGCGCACAGGGCCGGCAAACCGGGGCAGGCCACCGTAATGCTGAAACACTGGTGGCAACACCCGCAGGTGGTCGGATGTATCACTCTTATACATATCGCACAGGTCACAGGTCGCAAACACAATCGGCGTCGCTCTCATCGCTCAAGCTCCTTTATCGCTCTGACACACAGCGGCACCATCCATGTTGCAGTGCCGCAAACGGGCGCATTGGACACCGGAAAGCAAGTCGCTGCCAAGATTTCCCCTGACAGTGCAGACAACAACGCAACACTTGGAGAGAAAAAAGACATCTTCACGCTTGGAGGGGGGTTGTTTTCGCATTAGCATCTGCACCACTTTGGTCGGCACCTGGGCCAGCCAATGCAACAGAACCCATAAGGAACACACATGGCAACTGCAAAGAAGGCCAGCGACGCAGCCCCTGCTGCCGCCCCTGCAAAGAAACGCGCCCCCAACCCCGCCTTCATGAAACCCCTGACACCCGATGCCGCACTGGCCGCCGTAGTGGGCAAGGCGCCACTGCCGCGCACGGAAATCGTCAGCAAGCTGTGGGTCTACATCAAGGCAAACAACCTGCAAGACCCGGCGAACAAGCGCAACATCAACGCGGACGCCAAGCTGAAGGAAATTTTCGGCAAGCCCCAGGTCAGCATGTTCGAGCTGGCAGGCCTGATTGGCAAACACGTCAAGTAAGCGCCCGGTTCGCCCAAGCGACATCCAAGAAGCCGACATTTGTCGGCTTTTTTATACCTGCATTGTCTACGGTCATGCAAATGCGACAAATTAACATTTACAATCGCGGCGTTGTAAAAAAAGGATGTTGCCATGATTGTCTGCGTCTGCCATCGCGTTTCCGACCGGGAAATTGCCCGCCATGCCCATGCCGGCATGAGCTTTGACGATATCCAGTTCGAGCTGGGTGTCGCCACCCAATGCGGCTGCTGCGAAAGCGCAGCCCGCACGGTGGTCATGCAATGCAACGCCAATGCTCCCACGGCCGCCCTGCGCCAAGAAACTGCCGCCACGGCGCCTATGGTGTAATTACAGGCTTATTTTTCCAGCCCCCTGCTGGAAACCCTGATGACTATTCATGCATTCTTTTGAATCGATGGCCTCCCAAGGGGCAAAGCACAAAGCAGCGATCACCCTGGCCGTACTGGCGATCCACATCGCTGCCTTGTGGGGCTTGCAACGTCTTCCCAGCCCCAGCGTTCCTGCGCTGGTGATCCCTGCCGAAGTGATTGCCACGTTCATCACGCCCGAGCCGGAACCTGTGGTGATGCCCGAACCCCTGCCCCTGGCCCCGCCAGAGCCCGTGGTGCAGCCCAAGCCGACCCCCAAACCGCAGCCCAAGCCCCAGCCGAAACCCAAGCCCCAGCCGCTGCCCAAGGCGGTCTCCGCTCCCAACCCGGCGCCGGCCAATGCCCCTGCCGGCACGCTGGATCCAGAGCCTTCGGCCCCGGCTGAGCCAGCACCGGCACCAACGACGGCCAGCAACAGCAGCGCCGATGCCACGCCCACGGTGGTCATGCCGTCGAGCAGCGCCGCATACCTGAACAACCCGCGCCCGGCCTACCCTTCCATCAGCCGCCGCATGGGCGAGCAGGGCAAGGTCATGCTGCGTGTCTTTGTCAATGCCCAGGGACTGCCCGAGCGCATTGAAATCCAAAAATCCAGCGGCTTCGAGCGATTGGACAAGGCGGCCGTGGCGGCCGTACAGCGCTGGAAGTTCGCCCCCGGCACCCGCAATGGCGTCGCCGAAGCGATGTGGAACATCGTGCCCATCAATTTCGTACTCGAATAAAGCAACTTGGAGTTTTCATGGAATCGCAATTTGGTATTGCCCACGTTTGGGCGCAGGGCGACTTTGTTTCCCGCAGCGTGGCAGTCTTGCTGCTGTTGATGTCGGTCGCCTCCTGGGCCGTCATCATCATCAAGGCCCTGGCACTGGTGAAGATGAAGAAGTACGCCAGCAAGGCCCAGGACTTCTGGCACAGCGAAGATTTCGGCATTGCCCTGAACAAGTTGGGGACGGATATCGACAACCCCTTCCGCACCATGGCGCTGGAAGGGCGTGAAGCCGTCGCCCACCACCGCAAGACCTGCGACCACCTGCACGATACGCTGGACATCAGCGACTGGATCACCCGCTCGCTGCGCTACTGCGTGGATGCCTGCACGCAGCGGCTGCAATCGGGATTGTCGATTCTGGCTTCGGTCGGCTCGACAGCACCTTTCGTCGGTCTGTTCGGTACCGTGTGGGGGATTTACCATGCACTGGTGGCCATCGGCATGTCGGGGCAATCGTCGATCGACAAAGTCGCCGGCCCGGTGGGGGAGGCCCTCATCATGACCGCCTTCGGTCTGGCCGTGGCCATTCCTGCCGTGCTGGGCTACAACGCCCTGGTACGCGGCAACAAGAAGATCATCAATGCCCTGAACAGCTTCGCGCACGACCTGCACGCCTACTTCGTCACCGGGGCACGCATCAGCTCCGAAAAGCACGGCAGTGAGGGCAACAAGGTACTGCCGCTGAAAAAGGGGGCCTAAACCATGTCCTTTGGCACCCAGGAAGACAGCGACGAGGTGATGAACGAAATCAACATGACGCCCCTGGTGGACGTGATGCTGGTGCTGCTCATCATCTTCATCATTACCGTGCCGGTGATGAAGGACTCGGTGAATATCGACCTGCCCCGCGCCAGCAATGAGCCGGAATTGATCAAGCCCGAAACCATCAATCTCAGCATTACCGCCGATGGCCAGTACCACTGGAACAAGGATGCGATCTCGGACGAGGAACTGACCCAGCGCCTGCAACTGGAAGGGCGCAAGGAAAACCAGGCCGACCTGCACATCCGTGGCGACAAGGACGTGCGCTACGAGCGCGTGGCCCAGGCCATGGCGGCAGCGCAAACCGCCGGGGTACGCAAGATCGGTTTTGTGACCGACCCCGTACAGCCTTAACCCTTTTCCTTTCCAGGCACTAAAAAACCCGCTGCATTGCTATGCAGCGGGTTTTTTCGTTTCCCTATCCGGCAGCTACCGCCTTGCGACGGCAGCTGTTCGACCGCTTAACCTTCGCGGCTGGCGCGTTTGCGCTCGTGTTCCTTCAGGTGGCGCTTGCGCACGCGCAGGCTGGTGGGGGTGATTTCCAGCAGCTCGTCATCGTCGATGAACTCCACGCCGTACTCCAGGCTCAGGTCGATGGGCGGGGTGATCTTGATGGCGTCTTCCTTGCCGCTCACGCGGAAGTTGGTCAGCTGCTTGGTGCGGGTGGCGTTCACCACCAGGTCGTTGTCGCGGCTGTGGATGCCGATGACCATGCCTTCGTACACCGCATCGCCCGCCTTGACGAACATGCGGCCACGGTCGTCCAGCTTGCCCAGGGCGTAGGTGAAGATTTCACCGTCGTCCATCGAGATCAGCACGCCGTTCTTGCGGCCACCGATTTCGCCCTTGTAGGGTTCGTAGCTGTCGAAGATGTTGGAGATCAGGCCCGAGCCGCGCGTCAGGTTCAGGAACTCGTTGGTGAAGCCGATCAGGCCCCGCGCCGGGATGCGGTATTCCAGGCGCACGCGGCCACGGCCATCGGGTTCCATGTTGACCAGCTCGCCCTTGCGCTCGCCCAGCGCCTGCATCACGCCGCCCTGGTGGCCTTCCTCGATGTCGGCAGTCACCATTTCGATGGGCTCGCAGCGCTCGCCGTCGATCTCGCGGAACACCACGCGCGGCTTGGAGACGGCCAGCTCGTAGCCTTCGCGGCGCATTTCTTCCAGCAGGATGGTCAGGTGCAGTTCGCCCCGGCCCGAGACTTCAAAAATGCCGTCCTCGTCGGTTTCCTTGACGCGCAGGGCCACGTTGGAGCGCAGTTCCTTTTGCAGACGGTCCCAGATCTGGCGGCTGGTGACGAACTTGCCTTCGCGCCCGGCCAGGGGCGAGGTGTTCACGCAGAAGTTCATGGTCAGCGTGGGTTCGTCGATCTTCAGCATCGGCAGCGGCTGGGGATTGGCCGGGTCGGTGATGGTTTCACCGATGCCGACGTTCTCGATGCCGTTGATCAGCACGATTTCCGACGGGCCGGCGCTTTCCACCTGCACGCGGTCCAGACCCTGGAACTGGTGAATCTGGTTGATGCGGCCCTTGTAGCTCTTGCCATCGGGGCCGGCCATGACCAGCACGTCCTGGCCGGCCTTGAGCGTGCCCTGGTTGATGCGGCCCACGCCGATACGGCCCACGAAGGTGGAGTAGTCCAGCGCGGAAATCTGCATCTGCACCGGGGCGTCCGGATCGCCCTTGACGGCAGGCACGTGCTCCAGAACGGTGTCGAACAGGGCCGACATGTCCGGGCCCCACTGTTCGCCGGGCACGCCCTCTTCCCTGGACGACCAGCCGTTGATGCCCGAGGCGTAGACCACGGGGAAGTCCAACTGCTCGTCGGTCGCGCCCAGCTTGTCGAACAGGTCGAAAGCGGCGTTGATGACCTTGTCCGGGTTGGCGCCAGGTTTATCGACCTTGTTCACCACCACGATGGGCTTCAGGCCCAGGGCCAGCGCCTTCTTGGTGACGAAGCGCGTCTGGGGCATGGGGCCTTCCTGCGAGTCGATCAGCAGCACCACGCCATCGACCATCGACAGGGCACGCTCCACCTCGCCGCCGAAGTCCGCGTGGCCGGGGGTGTCGAGGATGTTGATGTGGGTGTCTTTCCAGCGCACGGCGCAGTTCTTGGCCAGGATGGTGATGCCGCGTTCCCGTTCGATGGCGTGGTTGTCCATGACGGTATCCACGACTTTTTCGTGGGCGGCGAAGGTGCCCGACTGGCGCAGCAGCTGGTCGACCATGGTGGTCTTGCCGTGGTCCACGTGGGCAATGATGGCGATATTGCGAATTTGCATGCTCATAGTGTTTTCCAAAAGCCGCGTTTATGAGGGGCGCGACATCCCTTCCAGAATTTGTTGAATTTCCAGGGGGCTGAGCAACCTGTCCGGTATCAGCTCCCCGGCACGAATGTGGCCGACGCCCAGCAATGCCCGGGGCGTCTGGCCGTAGACGGCCACCGCCGCCGTATCCGGCCAATCGCCCCGGCGGCGCAGGCCGGTGAGGAAACGGGCCGCATCTTCCGGCCCCAGGGTGATGGGGGTATGGCCTTGCAGCAGGTGGTCGGCCTGCAGCACATGGGCCAGCCGGGCGTCGCCTTCCAGCGCCTCCAGCTGGGCCAGCGTCACGCAGCGTTCCAGCCCGATGCCGCCGGTTTCCGTGCGGCGCAGGCTGCGCAGGTGGGCACCGCAACCCAGGGCATGGCCAATGTCTTCGGCCAGGGTGCGGATGTAGGTGCCCTTGCTGCACGTTACTTCTATTTCAATAGCTGATTGTGCAGATTCATCGCGGGTTTCAACTATCTTCAGCTTGTAGATGACGATACTGCGTGCGGAACGCGCTACGGTTTCTCCAGCGCGGGCGTATTCGTAAAGCGCCTTGCCGTCCTTTTTCAAGGCGCTGTACATCGGCGGCACCTGCTCGATCGCCCCGGTGAACTGCGCGGCCACGGCAGCCAGGTTGTCGGGGGCGAGCCGGGCGGCGTCCACCGGGCGCTCTTGCAGCACATCCCCTTCGGCATCCGCCGTGGTGGTGGTCTGGCCCAGGCGGGCGATGGCGACGTAGGTCTTGGGCGCTTCCAGTTGCAGAGCGCTGAACTTGGTGGCCGCGCCAAAGCACAGCGGCAGCACGCCGGTGGCCAGCGGGTCGAGCGTGCCGGTGTGTCCGGCCTTTTCGGCCCGCAACAGCCATTTGACCTTTTGCAAGGCATCGTTGCTGGAAAGGCCCAGGGGTTTGTCCAGCAGCAACACCCCATGCACAGGGCGCCGCTGCACCCGGGTGCGAGGGGCGTTCATGGTGTCAGTCCTGTTCGGGGCCACGCGAGGCGACGGCCTTGGCGATCAAGGCGTTCATGTCGGCAGCGCGTTCCTGGGTGCGGTCGTAGATGAAGTGCAGCGTCGGCACGGTGTGGATGTGCAGACGCTTGAACAGGGCGTTGCGCAGAAAGCCTGCGCCCTGGTTGAGGGCTTCCTGGGTGGCATCGGGATCGCCCACCAGCAGGCTGAAATACACCTTGGCGTGGGCGTAGTCGGGCGTGACTTCGACCGATTGCAGCGTCACCATGCCCACGCGCGGGTCTTTCAACTCGCGGGCGATCAGCTCGGCCAGATCGCGCTGGATCTGGTCGGCGACTTTGAAGCTGCGCTGCGGGGCAGCGGGTTTGGGTTTCTTTGCCATTAAAAATGAGAGTTGCTTGCGCTGATTTAAAAAGGATTTGCAAGTGTTTTATCTTGCAAATCCTTTAATACCAAGCGGTAACAGCTATTGATTACAGAGTACGGGCAATCTCGCGAATCTCGAACACTTCCAGCTGGTCGCCTTCGCGGATGTCGTTGTAGTTCTTGAGCTTGATACCGCACTCGAAGCCTTCCTTGACTTCCTTGACGTCGTCCTTCATGCGGCGCAGCGATTCGATCTCGCCGGTGTAGATGACCACGTTGTCGCGCAGCAGGCGGAAGTGCGCATGGCGCGTGACGTGGCCCTGCAGGATGTAGGAACCGGCCACGGTGCCGATCTTGGAGGCCACGAACACGGTGCGGATCTCGGCCATGCCGATGATTTCTTCGCGCTGCTCGGGGGCCAGCATGCCGGACATGGCCGCTTTCACTTCTTCCACGGCGTCGTAGATGATGTTGTAGTAGCGGATATCGACATCGTTGCCTTCGGCCGTCTTGCGGGCCTGGGCGTCGGCGCGGACGTTGAAGCCCAGGATGATGGCCTTGGAGGCCAGCGCCAGGTTCACGTCCGATTCGCTGATGCCGCCCACGCCGGAGTAGACGATCTGCACCTTGATCTCCTCGGTGGAGAGCTTGAGCAGCGAGGTGGACAGCGCTTCCTGCGAGCCCTGCATATCGGCCTTGATGATCAGCGGCAGCGTCTGCACGTCGCCAGAGGTCATCTCGGAGAACATGTTCTCCAGCTTCGCCGCCTGCTGCTTGGCCAGCTTGGTGTTGCGGAACTTGCCGGCGCGGTAGGTGGCCAGCTCGCGGGCACGGCGCTCGTCGAGCATAACCATGAATTCGTCACCGGCCTGCGGCACGTCGGACAGACCCTGGATTTCCACGGGAATCGAGGGGCCGGCCTGCTTGGCCGTCTTGCCGTCCTCGTCCAGCATGGCCCGCACGCGGCCATAGGTCTGGCCGGCCAGCACGATGTCGCCGACCTTCAAGGTGCCGGACTGCACCAGCACCGTGGCCACCGGGCCGCGGCCCTTGTCCAGCTGCGCCTCGATCACCAGGCCCTTGGCGGCAGCGTCTGCCGGGGCTTTCAGCTCCAGCACTTCGGCTTGCAGCAGCACATGCTCCAGCAGCTCGTCGATGCCCATGCCGGTCTTGGACGACACGGCCACGAAGGGCGAATCGCCGCCGTATTCCTCGGGCACCACTTGCTCGGCCACCAGCTCCTGCTTGACCTTTTCGGGGCTGGCATCGGGCTTGTCGGCCTTGGTCAGGGCGACCACGATGGGGACGCCCGCCGCCTTGGCGTGCTTGATGGCTTCCTTGGTCTGGGGCATCACGCCGTCATCGGCGGCACACACCAGAATCACGATGTCGGTGGACTTGGCGCCACGGGCACGCATGGCGGTGAACGCCTCGTGGCCCGGGGTGTCCAGGAAGGTGACGATGCCGCGCGGCGTCTCGACGTGGTAGGCGCCGATGTGCTGGGTGATGCCGCCCGCCTCGCCCGAGGCGACCTTGGTGCGGCGGATGTAGTCCAGCAGCGAGGTCTTGCCATGGTCCACGTGGCCCATGACGGTGACCACCGGGGCACGCGACAGCAGCTCGCCCGTGTATTGGGCGGCGTCCTCTTCGCTGAAGGCTTCCGGGTCGTCCAGCGCGGCGATCTTGGCGGTGTGGCCCATTTCCTCGACCACGATCATGGCCGTGTCCTGGTCCAGCGGCTGGTTGATGGTGACCATCTGGCCCATCTTCATCAGCACCTTGATCAGCTCGGAGGCCTTCACGGCCATCTTGTGCGCCAGCTCGGCCACGGTGATGGTTTCGGGCACCGAGATTTCCAGGGCGCGGAACTCCTGCTGCTGGGCCTGCTGCTGCTCGTGGCGGTCATGGCGGTCGTTGCCACGGCGGCCACCCTTGTTGCCGCCGGCACGCCAGTTGTTGCCACGGTTGCCGACACCGCCGCTGGAATCGCCACGGGTCTTGATTTCCTTTTTCTTGGCGCTGTCGTCACCGGCCCAGCTCGAAGACAGCTTGGACGATTTGACCTCTTTCGATTCCTTGCGGCCACCGGCTGCGCCCTCGGCAGGCTTGGCCGCCGTCGGTGCTTTCTTGGCAGCAGTGGCCGGCGCGGTGGCGGCAGCCGCCTTTTTCGTTTCTTCGGGCTTTTCCGGCTTCTTGGCGACCAGCACCTTCTTGGGCGCGGCCATCATGGCGCGGATGGCCTCGGCCTCGGCCAGCGCTTTGCGGCGGCGGTCTTCCAGGTCCTTGGCGCGTTCGGCTTCTTCCTTGGCACGTTGCTGGGCTTCCTGCTCGGCCTGCTGGCGGGCTTCTTCCTGGGCCTTGACGCGCTCGGCAGCAGCGGCAGCGGCTTCGGCAGCGGCTTCCTTCTTGGCTTCCTTGGCCTGGCGCAGCTTGGCGGTTTCGGCCTGGGCGTAGGCGCGGGCGCGTTCCTCGGCCTCGCGCTCCTTGCGCTCGCGTTCTTCACGCTCGGCGCGTTCCTGGGCCAGTTCGGCTTCCTGCACGGCGATCGAAGCGGCCTGCTGGCGGGCCTGTTCCTCGCGGCGGGCCAGCTCCTTGTTCTCCTGCTCGGCCTGGGCGGCCTGCGCGGCGCGGGCGGCGACTTCGGTCGGGTCTTCGCGCTGGATGAAGGTGCGCTTCTTGCGCACTTCCACCTGGATCGTGCGGGCCTTGCCGGTGGCGTCGGCCTGCTTGATTTCGCTGGTCGAGCGCTTGGTCAGCGTGATCTTCTTGCGCTCGCCGCCCTCGCTGACGCCACTGGTGGTTTTCAGATGGGCCAGCAGTTGCTGTTTGTCGTTATCGGTCAAGGGGTCGTTCTTCGAGGTCTTGGCTACGCCTGCGGCTTGCAGCTGTTCCAGCAGGTCTTCGGGGGATTTTTTGAGTTCGCTCGCAAACTCGGCAACGGTATTCAATGACATATCTCGTTCTTTCCTCCCTTACTTATTCCTGATCCTGGTCGAACCAGTGTGCCCGCGCCTTCATGATCAAGGCGGTAGCCTCTTCGGCACTTTGTCCGGTCAGGTCGGTTAATTCATCGATGGCCAGGTCGGCCAGATCGTCCCGGGTCAAGACCCCGCCTTCGGCCAGCTTGGCCAGGATTTCGGGGGTCACGCCTTCCAGGGTGCGCAGGTCTTCGGCAATCTGGCCGACGCTTTCCTGCTGGGCGATTTCCTGGGTCAGCAGGGCATCCTTGGCGCGGGTGCGCAGCTCGGTGACGGTTTCTTCGTCGAAGGCTTCGATCTCCAGCATCTCGGCCAGCGGCACGTAGGCCACTTCTTCCAGGCTGCCAAAGCCTTCCTCGACCAGGATGTCGGCCAGTTCGGCATCGACATCCAGTTTTTCCATGAACAGCTTGCGGGCCGAATCGGTTTCCTCGGCCTGCTTCTGCGCCGATTCGGCGGCGTCCATGATATTGATCTTCCAGCCCGTCAGGTCGGAGGCCAGACGCACGTTCTGACCGCCACGGCCAATGGCGATGGCCAGGTTTTCTTCATCGACCACCACGTCCATGGCGTGCTTTTCCTCGTCGACGACGATGGACTGCACGTTGGCCGGCGCCAGGGCGCCAATGACGAACTGGGCCGGGTCTTCGCTCCACAGCACGATGTCCACGCGCTCGCCGGCCAGCTCGTTGGTCACGGCATTGACGCGCGAGCCGCGCACGCCGACGCAGGTGCCGATGGGATCGACGCGCTTGTCGTGGCTGATGACGGCAATCTTGGCGCGGCTGCCGGGGTCGCGGGCGCAGCTCTTGATTTCCAGCAGGCCCTGTTCGATCTCGGGCACTTCGTTGCGGAACAGCTCGATCATGAATTCGGGGGCCGCCCGCGACAGCACGATGGGGGCGCCGCGCAGGGTCAGGTCGACTTCCATGATCATGGCCCGCACGCGGTCGCCGCTGCGCAGGTTTTCCTTGGGAATCATTTCGCCGCGCTTCAGGCGCCCTTCGACACGCCCGGATTCGACGATGATGTCGCCCTTGTCCAGACGCTTGACGGTGCCGGTAAAGATTTTTTCACCGCGGGCCATGAATTCGCCCAGCAGCATTTCGCGCTCGGCATCGCGGATTTTTTGCAGGATGACCTGCTTGGCGGTCATCGCGCCGATGCGGCCAATGGGCACCGACTCGATCTGCTCCTCGATGTAATCGCCCACCTGCACGCCGGGCTGGCGATCCTCCGCGTCCATCAGCAGTTCTTCCGCTTCCGGGTTTTGCAGGCCGGCATCGTCCGGCACCACCAGCCAGCGGCGGAAGGTGTCGTAATTGCCCGATTCGCGGTCGATCGTCACGCGAATATCCACCTCGCCGTCAAACAGCTTCTTGGTCGCCTGCGCCAACGCCTGCTCCACCGCCCCCAACACCACATCGCGCTCGACATTTTTTTCACGCGAAATGGCTTCTACCAACATCAACAGCTCGCGATTCATGCGACCACACTCCTTCGTTCTTGCATTCATGGCGTGCGCCGCCTTGCGGGACGCACACTTCTTTCGACTATTTTTTCCTGCAGCCCGCTGCCGGCCTTACGACGCCTTGGCAGCACGCCCCTTAAAACTGACCACCGGCGCCAAGCGGGCCTCTTGCAACTCATCCAGCACGAAGCCCAGCGCCTGCAGGGGCGCGGGTTCGCGCTTCTTGCTGACCCGCTGGCCGGGCTTGCGTGGCGGCTCATCGCTCCAGACGATTTGCCAGCTTTGCGCATCCACCTGCTCCAGCGTGCCGCGAAATTTCTTGCGATTGGCGTTCACCTGCCCCTGGGCGGCCGCACCGATGGGGGCTTTCAAAGTGATGTCCACCAGTTCGCCGGCAAAGCGCTCGAAGTCCTGCGCATGGCGCAGCAGGCGATCGATGCCGGGCGAGGACACTTCCAGGCGCTGGTAATCGACGCCATCGACCTCCAGCGCAAACTGGAGCTGGCGGGTGACTTTCTCGCAGTCTTCCACCGTGATGAAAGCCTCGGGCGCAGGCGCGTCGCCTTCTGCCGGGGGTTGCCAGGGCAGGTCAATGGTGATGCGCAGCAACCCGCCGGCAGAGCGTTCGATCTCTACCAAGTCATACCCCAGGCCGGTTACTGTCTGCTCAACAATTTGCTGCAATGCCACTGCGTCAATCCCTCGCTTGGATTTTCCAGATTAAAAACAAACGACCAAAAAAAACGGGCGGTGTGTACCCGCCCGTTTGGTCGTGAGCCGCAGATTATAGCCCGCAAACCATTGATATGCAATGCACGCCCCAAGGGAAATCGCCCTGACGCGGCCCGTTTTTACATCCCGTGCGCAGCCAACCTGGGCTGCAACTGCGTCCACAGGGCCTGCACCGCCGCATCCACCCCCACCGGGGCGGGATTTTCGACCATGCAGGAGCGCACCAGCCGTTGCAGCACAGGCAGCTGCGGCGGCAGTACGCCCATGAAAACGGGCCGCTGCCCCTGGGCGATCAGCAGCGTG
The DNA here is from genome assembly GCF_042654765.1 of Comamonas nitrativorans. NCBI lineage: Bacteria > Pseudomonadati > Pseudomonadota > Betaproteobacteria > Burkholderiales > Comamonadaceae > Comamonas > Comamonas nitrativorans. The sequence goes on from NZ_JBHSEW010000011.1 coordinate 38,771, forward strand.
GGAAAGGTTTCGATCTCCCAGTCGGCCAAAAGATCGGCGTGCGCCTCGTCCTCGACATCCACCCAGCAATAGCGCACCGCCGCACCGCTGCCCTGCTGCGCCATGAAACCGTCGAAATACTCCCGGCACGTCCCGCACCACTGGGCGCACAGGCAGACGACGTACCAATCCCCTTCGGATTGCGGCATGAACGTGAACCTCCAAACAAAAAGCCCCGGACGGATGCGCGGGGCCTTCACTGCAGCGCAGGCGCTGCCACACGGGTGTCTACCGAGAGCCGTGGCTTAGCCGTGGCGCTTGCCGGGATTCTTCTTGAAGCGGGTATGCGAACCGCGCTCCAGGCTCACGCGCTGGCCACGGCCACCGGTGGGCACGGCGTAGCCGTTAGGGGGAACGGGACGGGGTGCGCGTTTGCGGTCGGCTTCAGTAACGATCTTGTTGCCCATGACGATTTCTCCAAAGGGATGGTGGGTAAGTTGAAAAACCCTGCATTCTTTCATATCCGGACGCCGCTGGCACCAAGGCGCCGGAAATTCCCTGCCGAAATCGCCCGGCCTGGAGGTCAGCCCGCCATCCGGCCCGGGCCGCAAAGGCGGCTGCACCGCATGAAGGAAAACCTGGCACTGCAATCTCTGTGCCTGGGATATATTTAAAAGTGAGCTGTTTCCGTTGGTATTGGAACGATTTCAGATAGAAAAGCACCTGAAATCTAATGATAGAAAGAGAAAACAGCTCTCTTTTCAATAACTACAACGTCGCCTGCACCAATTGCTGCGTATACGGATGCTGCGGCGCATCCAGCACGGCATCCACGCTGCCCGCTTCGACCACCGCGCCATCTTTCATGACCAGCACGTGGTGGGCCGTGGCGCGGACGACATCCATGTCGTGCGTGATAAGCAGGTAGGCCAGCCCGCGCTCGCGTTGCAGTTGCTGCAACAGCGCCAGCACTTGCTTCTGGATGCGAGCATCCAGGGCGCTGGTGGGTTCGTCCAGCACCAGCACCTGCGGTTGCAGGATCAGGGCGCGGGCAATGGCCAGCCGCTGGCGCTGGCCGCCGGAGAACTCGTGCGGATACCGCTCCAGCAGGCCGGGGAAGGCGTGCGGGTGCAGATCGACCTCGGCCAGCGCCTGCAGCACGCGCTGGCGGCGCTCTGCCGGGCCAAGTTCCGGCGCGTGAACACGCAGACCCTCGCCCACGATGGCCTCGACCGTCAGACGCGGCGAGAGGGCCGAGAACGGATCCTGGAACACCACCTGCACCACGCGGCGCAGCGCCTGGTTGGCCGGGCTGTTGCGCGTGGCCGGCTGCTGCCACGGCTGGCCGCCGATGGCCAGTTGCCCCTGGCTGGGCAGCAGGCCCAGCACGGCCTGGGCCAGGGTGGATTTGCCGGAGCCGGATTCGCCCACCACCGCCAGGGTCTGCCCCTGGCGCAAGGTAAAACTGGCCGCCTGCACGGCGGCAAATTCGCCTTTTTTGAACCAGCCCCGGATGCCGGGCAGCGCCGTCGGGTAGGTCACGCGCAGCCCTTCGGCGGCGATTTGCACGGCAGCATCGTCCTGCGCGGGCGCTATCTGGCGCTGCGGCGTGCTGTCCAGCAACTGGCGCGTGTACGGATGTCCGGGGCGGGCAAACAGGTCGGCCGTGGCGGCCTGTTCGACGATCTGGCCGTGCTGCATGACGGCCACGCGGTCGGCAAAGCGGCGCACCAGGTGCAGATCGTGGGTAATCAGCAGCACGGCCATGCCGGTCTGGCGTTGCTGGTCGGACAGCAGCGCCAGCATCTGCCCGCGCAGCGCCACGTCCAGCGCCGTCGTGGGCTCATCGGCCAGCAGCAGCTTGGGGCGGCTGGCCAGCGCCATCGCCAGCATGGCCCGCTGGCGCTGCCCGCCGGAGAGCTGGTGCGGCCACGCCTGCGCCCGCTGCGCCGGTTCAGGGATGCCGGTGGCGGCCAGCAGTTCCACCGCCTGCGCCCAGGCGGCCTTGGCTGCCAGCCCCTGCTTGAGCTGAAGCACCTCGGCAATCTGGCTGCCGATACGCATCAGCGGGTTGAGCGCGGTCATCGGCTCCTGAAAAATCATCGCCACGTCGCTGCCGCGCACGCCACGCAATTCCCGCTCGGACAGGGCCAGCAGATCGCGCCCGTTCAGCCGGGCCTGGCCGCTGATGGCGGCCGCCTCCACCAGCCGCAGCAAACTCAGCGCCGTGACGGATTTGCCGGAACCGGATTCGCCCACCAGGGCCAGCTTCTCCCCGGCGTGGAGGGTGAAGTTCACGCCCTGGACGACGGGCTTGCTGCCAAAGCGCACGTGCAGGTTTTCAACCTGGAGCAGGGGCTGCGCCGTGGCCGTCGATGCTTCTTTTGCCGTCACAGGGTGTTGCCCTCCAGGCGCGGAATCCGGTGATCGGCCAGCAGCACCTGCATTTGCCCGATGGCCGTGCGGTTGAGCAAGGCCAGGCGCTCGGACGGCGACAGCCCTTGCTGGATAAAATGGGCATTCAGCGTTTCCAGGTTCGCCAGACACACCAGTTGGGCAGCATTGGCCTCGTCGCGGATATTGCCTTTGCTGCCGGGATTTTCATCGCGCCACTGCTTGGCCGTTTTGCCAAACAGGGCCATGTTGAGCAAGTCGGCCTCGCTGGCGTAGATCAGACTGGTTTGGGCAGCGGTAAGCTGCGGCGGAATCAGATGTGCCTTGATCGCATCGGTGTGGATGCGGTAGTTGATCTTGGTGAGATTGCGGCGGATGTCCCAGCCAAGCTGCTCGCGCTCGGTTTCCTTGAGACGCTGAAATTCCTTGATGAGGTAAAGCTTGAATTCCACCGACACCCAGGAGGCAAACTCAAATGCGATGTCCTTGTGCGCGTAGGTACCGCCATAGCGTCCGGCCTTGGCAGTGATGCCAATGGCCCCGGTGGCATCAATCCAGCGTTTGGCGGTCAGAACAAAACTGTTCAGGCCCGCCTGATTTCTAATCCCATCGAATTCGATGGGTTTGAAATCAGGGTTGTTGAGCTGCTCCCATATACCCAGAAATTCAATGCTGTTGCGGTTCCTGAGCCAGTTTTGAATGATGTAGTCGGTGCGCTCGCTGTCCTTGTAGCGGGCAATGTCGGTCAGGGAAATGAAATCATCTGCTTTGGTGCTGGAGATGACATTCACTGCGGTGCCCTTGACTTGTATTTTGGCCATATCCAACTCCTCTGAAAGTCACGCCTGCGCCTTGCGCGGGTCGAGCGCATCGCGCAGGGCATCGCCCATGAAGGTCAGCAGCAGCAAGGTGAGTACCAGCACGCCGAAGGTGGACAGCGAAATCCACCACGCATCGACGTTGTTCTTGCCCTGAGCCAGCAGTTCGCCCAGGCTGGGGGTGCCGGGGGGCACGCCCAGGCCGAGAAAGTCCAGCGAGGTCAGCGCCAGGATCGCCGCGCTCATGCGAAACGGCAAAAAGGTGACCACCGGCGTCAGGCTGTTGGGCAGGATATGCCGCCAGATGATGGCCCCGTTGGACACCCCCAGCGCCCGCGCCGCCTTGACGTAGTCGAGCTGGCGGTTGCGCAGGAACTCGGCCCGCACGTAGTCGGACAGGGCCATCCAGCCGAACAGCGAGAGCAGCACCAGCAGCAGGCCGATGCTGGGCGAAAGCACGGCGCTGAAGATGATGAGCAGGTACAGCTCCGGCATCGAACCCCAGATTTCGATGAAGCGCTGAAAGGCCAGATCCGTCCTGCCGCCAAAAAAGCCCTGCACCGCCCCGGCCAGCACACCCAGCACCACGCCGACCGCCGTCAGCGCCAGGGCAAACCAGGCACTGACGCGAAAGCCGTACAGCAGTTGCGCCAGCATGTCGCGCCCGCGCTCGTCCGTGCCCAGCCAGTTGGCGCGGGACGGCGGCGCGGGGTTGGGCTGCTCGGCAAAGTAGTTGATGGTGCCTGCACCATAGCGGTTGGGCGCAAACAGCGCCCAGTTGCCCGGCTGGTTCAGCTGCGCCTGGATGAAGGGGTCGAGGTAATCGGTCGGCGTCTGGAAATCCCCGCCAAAGGTGGTTTCCGGGTAGTCCTGCCAAAGCGGGGTATAGAACTGCCCCTGGTAGCGCACCAGCAGGGGACGGTCGTTGCTGACCAGCTCCGCGCCCAGGCTGATGACCACCAGCGCCACAAACAGCAGCAAGCTGTAAAAACCCAGGCGGTTGCGGGCAAAGCGCTGCCAGGCGCGGCGGGCAGGGGAAACGCCTGATGCACGCGCTACCGGGACAGATGGCGCAAGGGTTTCAATCGAATTTGACACGCGGATCCACCCAGACGTAGCACAGATCGGAAATCAGCTTGGTGACCAGACCGATCAAGGTAAACAGGTACAGCGTGCCCAGCACCACCGGGTAATCGCGACGGATGACGCTTTCGTAGCTGAGCAGGCCCAGGCCGTCCAGGGAGAACAGCGTCTCGATCAGCAGCGAGCCGGTAAAGAACGCACCGATAAAGGCGGCCGGAAAGCCGGTGACGATGGGCAGCAGTGCATTGCGAAAAACATGGCGGTACAGCACCTGCCGTTCACTCAGCCCCTTGGCGCGGGCGGTGAGTACGTACTGTTTGCGGATTTCTTCCAGAAAGGCGTTCTTGGTCAGCATGGCAGTCACGGCAAAGCTGCCCGCCACCATGGCCGTGACCGGCAGGGCGATGTGCCACAGGTAATCGGTGGCCTTGCCCAGCAGGCTCAAGTCCTCCCAATTCGCCGAGGTCAGACCGCGCAGCGGGAACCACTGCAACTGCCCGCCAAAAATCACCAGCAGCGCCAGCCCCAGCACAAAACCGGGGATGGCGTAGCCCACCAGAATCAGCAGCGTGGTGACAAGGTCGAAGCGCGAACCGGCCCGCACTGCCTTGGCGATGCCCAGCGGCACCGCGACGAGGTAGCTGATAAAGAACGTCCACAGCCCCAGGCTGGCCGAGACGGGCAGCTTTTCCTGGATGAGCTGCCAGACATCCTTGTTCTGGAAAAAGCTGCGCCCCAGGTCGAAGCGGGCGAACTGGCCCAGCATCTGCACGAAGCGCTCGGGTGCAGGCTTGTCGAAGCCGTACAGCGCCTTGATCTCCTCCAGGCGCTGAGCGTCCACCCCCTGCCCGCCCCGGTAGGCCAGGGCGGCGCCTTCGCCCCCCGTACCCGCGCCCGCCTTGGCCTCGGCCAGATACTGTTCCACCGGGCCGCCGGGGACGAACTGGATCACGATGAACGTCAGCAGCAGCACCCCCAGCAAGGTGGGCAGCATGAGCAGAATGCGCTTGAGGATGTAGGCCAGCATGGGCACTGATTATGGCGGCGGACGCCCCTGCCGACGACCATTGGCCGTGCGAGAAGGCTATCCTGCCAGCGCCCGCCGGCCCGATGGAGCCAACGCTGACGCCAGCACCCGCTGACTTTGCCCTGCATCGCCCATCTGGAAAACCGCGACCGAGCGCACCAGTTCCTGCGCCTGCCCTTCCAAGCTGTTGGCGGCAGCGGCCATTTCCTCGACCAGGGCGGCGTTCTGCTGGGTCATATGATCCATGTGCGTCACGGCTTCGCCTACTTGGCGCACCCCCGCGCTTTGCTGGCGGCTGGCGACGCTAATTTCGCTCATCAGATCGGTCACGTGGCCAATGGCACCGACGATTTCCTGCATCGTCGCACCGGTTTCCCTGACCTGTTCGGCCCCCAGCCCCACGCGCTGCACGCTGTCGGTAATCAGGTGCTTGATCTCGCGGGCAGCCTCGGCAGAGCGCCCGGCCAAGGCCCGCACTTCAGTGGCAACAACGGCAAAGCCCCGACCTTGCTCTCCAGCGCGGGCTGCTTCCACGGCCGCGTTCAGCGCCAGGATATTGGTCTGGAAGGCAATGCTGTCGATCACGCCGATGATGTCGGCAATGCGGTGGGAACTGTCGTTGATGCCCTGCATGGTCTGCACCATCTGCTCGATCATGGCGCCGCCGCGCAAAGCCACTGCACTGGCGGACTGGGCCAGTTGGTTCGCCTGATCAGCGCTGTCGGCATTATGTTGCACGGTGGCACTCAGCTGTTCCATGGACGCAGCCGTTTCCTCCAGTGCGCTGGCCTGCTCCTCGGTGCGCGAACTCAAATCGACATTGGCCTGGGCGATCTGCCCGCTGGCGCTGGCGACGCTGGCCGAGCCGCTGCGGATCTGATCGACAAGGTGGCGCAGCCCATGCAGCATCTGTTGAAGGGCCTGCAGCAGTTGCGCGGTTTCGTTGTGCCCCTGCGCCTGAAACTGCATCGCCAAATCACCGCCAGCGACCGCCTCGGCCACCACCACCGCCTGACGCAGCGGGCCGGTAATGGCACGACTGGTTTGCAGCGCCAGCAAAGTAGCCGCCACGATGGCAAGGCCCATAGCGCCCCATATGGAAATTTCAAGGGATCGCCCGGCAACCTGAACCTCCCGAACGGACTCGTCAAGCAATTGTTCCTGGAAGCGAAGCAATGCCTCCACGGACTGATTAAAGGCCTGCAAAGCAGGCCATGCCTCGACAAAGATGACCTGCCGTGCTGCGGCAGAGCCTTGCTCATCCATCAGCATTAAAAATTTATCCTGTGCGGCAACATACTGCTGACGGTGGATGAGCAGGTCGTCCAGTAGCGCTCGCGCCTGCGGATTTTCGATTGCTGCTGCCAGCTGGTTCAGTTGGGTAGCAATTTTCCCCCGCCGCTCAAGAATGGTTTTTTTGCTTTGTTGGAAATTGTCGGCGGTGTCCTGCAGCAACATGTCCCGCATGGCAATCGAAATCATGTTCCGGTCTTGATTGATGTTGTTTAACAGCGCCATACGGGGCATACGCTCCTTGGCTACGCTGTCGAATCTTGATTCCAGCGCAGCGCCCGTCCATAAGGCAACACTCCCCAACCCCAGGAGCAAGGCCCCCATCAAAGCGAAACCAAGCATCAGCTGCATTGAGATTCGCATGTCTTTCCAACCCATTTCGTACTTCCTGTAGAGATGACCGCCAGTTGAATCCGAACTGGCTTTGCCATCACCGATCAGGGCAGAAAAGACACTCGTTATCAACCAACTATTTATCAAAAAATCAATCGAATTTTTACATATTTTTCAATTAAATATTGATTGATTTTTCAATTGATGTATAGCTTCCATTAGATGAAAGAGAAGATGGAATTCAGCATCCGCCTGCGCCAGGCAATGGCCGATGCTGGCTACGCAGCCAGTCCTTCCGTGCTGGAACATGAGTTCAATTTGCGCTGGTATGGACGCTCCGTCAGCACCCAGGCGGCTTGGAGCTGGCTCAACAGCAAAGCCATTCCCACCCAGGACAAAATCCAGGTACTGGCCGAATGGCTGAAGATCGAGCCGGAAGTGCTGCGCTTTGGCGAAGCGGTGCGCCAGTCGGTGAAAACGCACCACCAGCGCTGGGAAGAAGGCGTGGGCTACCTGGAACGTGAAACCTTCGATGCCTTCCTGCAACTGCCCGCCCCGCAGCGCAAGCTGATCCGCGAGGTGATCCTGACCTTTGCCAAGGCCCATAACAGCGTTTAACCACCGGTTTTCACGCTGAACACCTGCGCCGCAAAGTCCCGCCCGCCACACTGGATTGCCCGCCAGCGGCAAGGCCCGTACTCCGGGGGATGAAGATGTTTGACAGTTACAAACCGTAGTAATCCGCCCTCTTCACTATCATCGACGCCCATGTTTCCTCCCGACTCGCATACACGACGTCGCGCTTTGGGCTTGCTGGCGGGCATGTGCCTGCCCGCTGCGGCGCATGAGGCGCCGCGTTTTCTGGTGCAGACCGAGCCTTCGCTGGCCCATGCCAGCGCCTTGATCGAGGCCGCCCTGGCCGCAGCAGGTTTTGCTGCGACGTTCCGGGAAACCCCGGACATGAGCGAGCAGCGCAACCTGTACGAGGGGCAACAGGGCAATGTCCACCTGAGCCTGCTGCCCACCACCCCCGACCGGCTGGCGCTGCTGCGCAAGGGCAGGCTGCGCCTCGTCCCCGTCCCGCTGGAGCGCGGGCTGCTTGGCTGGCGGGCCTGCTTCGTGGCCCGGCAGGATGCCGACAAACTCGCCAAGGTGCGCGATCTGAACGGCCTGCGCCGCTTCGTCATCGGCCAGGGCAGCAGCTGGTGGGACGCGCAAATTTACCGTGCCGCCGACATCGCCACGCGCGAAATCCCCAACTGGCGGGACGGACAGTTTTTCCGGCAGATGGCCCTCGGGCAGATCGACCTGTTCCCGATGGGGCTGGAGGAATCCCTCAACTACTTCCTGCCGCACTTCCAGCAGCGCTACCCGGAGCTGGTACTCGATCAGCACCTGCTGCTGCAATACCCGTGGTACCGGGCGCTGTGGGTCAGCCCCCATCCCGAGGCCGACAGGCTGTACGCGGCACTGCAAGCCGGTTTTGACCGCATCGTGCAGACCGGGGAATTCGAGCGCATCTGGAACCGGCTGCGCCCCCTGCCCGATCCGGCCGCATGGCGGGGCCGCACCGTGATTGCGCTGAAAAACCCTTGGTTCGGGCCGGAGCTCGTCGCCCCAAAATACCGGCACTTGCTGTTGCAGCCCGCGCTGGGCTGACACCCCATGCCCCAGCCAAGCAAACTGCATACCCGCTTCGTTCGCCAGTTGCTGCCGCTGCTGGTGCTGGCGTTTGTCTTGTCCGCAGCCAGCACGACCTGGTTCACCCACCGCAGCCAGCTGGCCCAGGCCCAGGTGCAGCGCAGCCAGACCCTGGTGACGCTGGGCGCCGCCCTGGTCAAGCCCCTGTGGGACTGCGACGGCACCACCATCCAGGCCGTGGTGCAGGCCATGACCGACCAGCCCAACGTGCGCAGCGTGCTGGTGCAGGATCAGTGCAACGCCACCACCTGGCAGGCCGGCACCCAGGCGCAGGGGCCAGACCTCCATACCCTGACCATTCCGCTGCTGTACTACGCCTCCACCGGGCGCAGCTACAGCGTGGGGGCGCTGACCATCACGTTCACGGGGGTGTCGGTCCGCACCTCGCTGACGCACAACGTGGGGCTGCAACTGGTGGTGTTCGCCACCATGCTGGCCGCCGTGCTGACAGGCGCGGCCTGGGTGTTCAGGCGCATCATCGGCCGCCCGCTGCACCGTCTGCGCGAAGCCATGCGGGCGCACCAGGAGCTGACGCCCATCCCCGCCCACTGGGCCGAGGAACTGGCCGAAATCACCGCCACCTACAACACCCAGGTGCAGGAGCTGCGCCGCCAGGCCCGCCACGACCCGCTGACCGGCCTGGGCAACCGCACGCTGCTGGAGGAACACTTGCAGCGGGCCATCCGCCGTGCCGAGCGCACCCGCGCCCTGGGGCACGTGCTGTTGCTGGACCTGGATCGTTTCAAGCCCGTCAACGACACCTACGGCCATGCCGCCGGGGATGCGGTACTCAAGACCGTGGCCCAGCGCCTGCTGAGCTGCGTGCGCGATACCGACACGGTGGCCCGCCTGGGCGGGGACGAGTTCGTCGTCCTGACCCCGGACGCCCCGGTGGAAGGCAGCATCCAGGCCCTGGCGCAGCGCCTGCGCAACGCCATCGAGCAGCCCATCGACTGGAATGGCCGGGCGCTACAGGTGCGTGCCAGCATCGGCGTGGCCCAGTTGCTGCGCGACGGCACCACCAGCGCCGCCCTGCTGGCATCCGCCGATGCTGCGATGTACGCACACAAGCAGCAGGATCGGTGATTTATTTAATAGCTGCTTCCGTTTTTATTCAAACGATTTACGATTGTTTTATATCCAAAACAATGTATTCATCAGCGGAGACAGCTATTGTTTTTTAGACCACCAGGTCTGCAACACCCATTCCTCCCCCATCGAATAGGGCGGCAGCGTCTGCGGCACGCCCAGACGCCAGGCGTTGTAGGCCATGCGGTGGGCACCGCCCGACCATTGCGGGATCAGGTAATGGCCGTGGGCAATGGCCCGCTCCAGCGCGTGGCAGGCGGGCAGCAGCGCCTCCTGGGTCGGGGCGCTGACGATGGCGCGGATGAAGGCATCCACCGCCGGGCTTTTCACGCCGGGGAAGTTGCCGGAATCCTCCTGATCTGCCGCCTGGCTGCCGAACAGGTCGGCCAGCTCCTGCCCCGGGTTGTTCGTGCCCTGGTAGGCGATGCTGATGATGTCGAAGTCGAACTTGCGCACCCGCTGCTCGTACAGCGCATAGTCCACCGAGCGGAAACGCAACTGCACGCCCAGCTTCTGCAGGTTGCGCTGCCAGGGGGCGACCACGCGCAGGCTGCCCTCGTTGCTGTCCAGGTATTCCAGCACCAGGGGCTGGCCCTGGGCGTTGCGCAGCACGCCGTCCTGCACCGTCCAGCCCGCCTCCTCCAGCAAGGCGCGGGCCTTGAGCAGGTTGGCCCGCAGGCTGCCGGGCGGGCGGGTGCTGGGCGGCTCGGCCATGGGGCCGAAGGCGGCGGGCGGCAGGGTGGCGGCAAAGGGCTGCATCAGCGCCAGCTCGGCCGGCGTGGGGCTGCCCTGGGTGGCGCAGGGCGTATTGCCGAAGATGCCGCGCACGCGCTGGTAGGCACCGTAGAACATCTGCCGGTTCATCCATTCGAAATCCAGCGCCAACCCCAAGGCTTCGCGCACGCGCACGTCCTGCAAATACGGTTTGCGGCTGTTCAGCACGTAGCTCTGGAAACCCGTGGGCAGCTGGTGGGCAAATTCGCCCTTGACCAGCTCGCCGCTGTTGAACTTGTGGCCATTCACGCGCCGCGCCCAGTCGCCCGCGCTGAAAAAGCGCATGACGTCGAACTCCCCGGCCTTGAGCGCTTCCAGCCGGGCGGTGTGGTCCCGGTAGATCTTGATTTCGATGCGCTCGAAGTTGTACGTGCCCACGCGCACGGGCAAGTCCCTGGCCCAATAGTCGGCGTCGCGCACGTAGGTGATGTCCTTGCCGAAGCGCACCGGGCCGATGCGGTAGGGGCCGCTGCCGATGGGCTGCTCCATCACCACCTGATCGAACGGCTTGCCCGCCCCCCAGGCACGGCTGAAGACGGGCAGGGTGCCCACCGTCAGCGGCAGTTCTCGGTTGGGCGCGGTAAAGACGAAGCGCACGGTGCGCTCGTCCAGCACCTGGCATTCGGCCACCTCGGCCAGCAGCGTGCGGTAGCCGGGCATGGCGTGCGGGCCGACCAGGGTGTCGTAGCTGTGCTTCACATCCTGGGCCAGCACCGGAGCGCCATCGTGAAACCGCGCCCCGCGCCGCAGGCGGAAGGTGGCCGAGAGGCGATCGGGGGCCACCGCCACGTCCTCGGCCAGCAGGCCGTAGCCGGTGGCGGTTTCGTCCATGCTGGCGACCAGCAGGGTGTCGAACATCAGCGGGGCCAGATAGGCCGGGGCGCTGCCCTTGATGGTGAAGGGGTTGTACTTGTCGAAGGTGGAGGTGCGCAGATTGCTCACCAGCCGCAGCGTTCCGCCCTGAGGGGCCTGGGCATTCACGTAGTCGAAATGGGCAAAGCCCGCCGGGTATTTGGGCGTGCCCCACAGGGCATAGGCGGCATCGGCCCAGGCGGCCGGGACGGCCAGCAGCAGACATGCGGCCAGACCGGATGCCAGGGCGGCACGCAATGAAGTTCGGGTACACAACATGCGACAATTCTGCCCCAGCACCCAGGCGGCGCGACTGCAAGCGCCGCCGGGGTTTTCTGTTTTCCAGCCTTTCCCCCCCTTTCTAGGAGAAGCACCATGGGTTTTCTGACCGGCAAAAAACTCTTGATTACCGGCGTCCTGTCCAACCGCTCGATTGCCTATGGCATTGCCAAAGCCTGCCGCGCCCAGGGCGCCGAGCTGGCCTTCAGCTACGTGGGCGAGCGCTTCAAAGACCGCATTACCGAGTTTGCCGCCGAGTTTGACTCCACCCTGGTCTTCGACTGCGACGTGGCCGACGATGCGCAGATTGAAAAAATGTTTTCCGACCTGGGCGCCACCTGGGGCAAGTTCGACGGCTTTGTCCACAGCATCGGCTTTGCCCCGCGCGAGGCGATCGCCGGCAACTTCCTGGACGGCATGACGCGCGAGAACTTCCGCATCGCCCACGACATCAGCGCCTACAGCTTCCCGGCCATGGCCAAGGCCGCCCTGCCCTACCTGAACGACAAGTCGGCGCTGCTCACCCTGTCCTACCTGGGCGCCCTGCGCTCCATCCCCAACTACAACACCATGGGGCTGGCCAAGGCATCGCTGGAAGCCTCGGTGCGCTACTTGGCCGAAGCCGTGGGCCGCACCGAAGACGGCCGCAGCATCCGCGCCAACGGCATCAGCGCCGGCCCGATCAAGACCCTGGCCGCCAGCGGCATCAAGGACTTCGGCAAGCTGCTCTCGCGCATTGCCGACGCCGCCCCGTTGCGCCGCAACGTGACCATCGAGGACGTCGGCAACGTCGCCGCCTTCCTGCTGTCCGACCTCGCGGCCGGCGTGACCGCCGAGATCACCTACGTGGACTGCGGCTTCAGCCAGACGGCGGGCCTGAGCAACGATCAGGTGTAACGGCACTTGCGCCTTCCGCCAGCCACCCGCAGCGTGCTGCGGGTTTTTTCATTCCTGCCGGAAGACAAACCAAGGCCAGGAATACCCTAGGCATTGATGCGCCAAACGGCTGCTGCACGTTTTAATCACTATAATTAAAAGAGCGTTTGACGCTTTCCATGTAAGGCTTTTGAAAGATTTTCATTCCAGCTACCGCCGTTTGCCACCGCAAGCTGCTGCGGTTTTGCAAAAGCTGGACAGCCGGGTTCGGTTTCCTAGAATCCGGCATGTCAGCCTTATCGTTTTCATAAAGAGGTAACACCATGGTGCAAGTCTCCAGACGCCAGTTCATGCAAGTGACTGGCTCCAGTCTGGCAGCCTCCAGCCTGGCGGTACTGGGTTTCTCACCCAGCACGGCCTTGGCGGAAGTACGCCAGTTCAAACTTACCGCAGCGACGGTCACGCGCCAGACCTGCACATACTGTTCGGTGGGCTGCGGCATTCTGATGTACGCCCACAGCGACGGCGTGCGCAATGCCAAGCTGGGCATCATGCACGTCGAAGGCGACCCCGACCACCCGGTCAATCGCGGCACGCTGTGCCCCAAGGGCGCTTCGCTGATGGACTTCGTCAACAGCCCCAACCGCCTGAAGTTCCCCGAGTACCGCGCCCCCGGCTCCAGCGAGTGGAAGCGCATGGGCTGGGACGAGGCGCTCGACCGCATCGCCCGCCTGCTCAAGGACGACCGCGACGCCAACTTCGAGGAGCAGAACGCGGCCGGCCAGACGGTGAACCGATGGCTCTCCACCGGCATGCTGGCCGCCTCGGCCTCCAGCAACGAAGCCGGCTACATCACGCACAAGGTGGCCCGCTCCTGGGGCCTGCTGGCGCTCGACAACCAAGCACGTGTCTGACACGGCCCGACGGTGGCAGGTCTTGCCCCGACGTTTGGCCGTGGAGCCATGACAAACCATTGGGTGGACATCAAGAACGCTGATGTCATCCTCATCATGGGCGGCAATGCCGCTGAAGCCCACCCCTGCGGCTTCAAATGGGTGACCGAGGCCAAAGAGCACAACGGCGCCTACTTCATGGTGGTCGATCCGCGCTTCAACCGCTCCGCATCGGTAGCCGATTTCTACGCCCCCATCCGTTCGGGGTCGGACATCGTGTTCCTGGGCGGCATGATCAATTACCTGCTCACGCACGACAAAATCCACCACGAGTATGTGAAGAACTACACGGACTTCAGCTTCATCGTGCGCGAGGACTTTGCGTTCGACGAGGGCATCTTCTCGGGCTACAACCCGGAAACCCGCACCTACGACAAATCCACCTGGGACTACGAACTGGGCGAGGACGGCTTCGTCAAGGTCGACCCGACGTTGCAGCACCCGCGCTGCGTGTACCAGTGGCTCAAGCGCCACTACGCCGGCTACACCCCCGAGAAGGTAGAAAGCATCTGCGGCACGCCCAAGGAAAAATTCCTGCACGTCTGCGAGAAGTTCGCCTCCACCGCCCAGGCCGGGCGCGTGGCCACCATCATGTACGCCCTGGGCTGGACGCAGCACACCACGGGGGCGCAGATGCTGCGTGCCGGTGCGCTGGTGCAGCTGCTGTGCGGCAACATCGGCGTGGCGGGCGGCGGCATGAACGCGCTGCGCGGGCACTCCAACATCCAGGGGCTGACCGACCTGGGCATTCTCTCGGCCTCGCTGCCCGGCTACCTGACCCTGGCCAACGAGAAAGAGCAGGACTACCAGCAGTACATCGCCACGCGCACGCCCAAGCCGCTGCGCCCCGGCCAGATGAACTACTGGGCCAACTACCCCAAGTTCCACGTCAGCCTGATGAAGGCGTGGTGGGGGCCGGCCGCCACGGCGGAGAACGACTGGGCATTCAACTACCTGCCCAAGCTCGACCAGTCCTACGACATGCTCAAGGTCTTCGACCTGATGAACCAGGGCAAGGTCAATGGCTACATCGCCCAGGGCTTCAACCCGCTGGCGTCGCTGGCCAACTCCAACAACGTGCGCGAAGGGCTGAAGAAGCTCAAGTTCCTCGTCGTCATGGACCCGCTGGTCACGGAAACGTCCGAGTTCTGGAAGAACCACGGCGAGTACAACGACGTGGATTCGGCCAGCATCCAGACCGAGGTGTTCCGCCTGCCGACCACCTGCTTTGCCGAGGAAGATGGCGCCATCGTCAGCTCCTCGCGCGTGCTGCAATGGCACTGGAAGGCGGCCGACGCCCCGGGCGAGGCGCTGACCGACATCAACATCATGTCGGCCCTGCACCTGCGCATGAAGAAGCTCTACGAGAAGGAAGGCGGCAAGTTCCCCGACCCCATCGCCAACCTGTACTGGCCCTATGCCCAGGCCGCGCACCCCAGCAGCGAGGAAATCGCCAAGGAGTACAACGGCCGCGCCCTGGTCGATCTGACCGATGCAGACGGCAAGGTCATCCGCAAGGCGGGCGAGCAACTGGCCGGCTTTGCCGAGATGCGGGCCGACGGCACCACCCTGGGCGGCTGCTGGATCTGGGCAGGCTGCTGGACTTCGTCGGGCAACCAGATGGCCCGGCGCGACAACAGCGACCCGACCGGCGTGGGCAACACCCTGAACTGGGCCTGGGCCTGGCCGGCGAACCGCCGCGTGCTGTACAACCGCGCCTCGTGCGACCGCCAGGGCAAGCCGTTCGACCCCGACCGCGTGCTGGTGCAGTGGAACGGCAGCCGCTGGGTGGGCGCCGACGTGCCGGACATGGGCCCGACGATGGACCCCGAAACGGTGAACCCCTTCATCATGAACCCGGAGGGCGTGGCCCGCTTCTTCTCCCGCAAGGGCATGAACGAAGGGCCGTTCCCGACCCACTACGAGGCTTTCGACAACCCGCTGGGCTACAACCCGATGTACCCGGAAAACAAGCTGGCCGTCATCAGCCCGGCAGCGCGGATTCTGGAGTCCACCAAGGGCACGGCGGGCGACCCGAAGGAGTTCCCGCACGTGGGCACCAGCTACCGCCTGACCGAACACTTCCACTACTGGACCAAGCACGTGCATCTGAACAACATCGTGCAGCCGGAGCAGTTCGTGGAAATCGGCGAGGCGCTGGCCCAGGAGCTGGGCATCGAAACCGGCCAGCAGATCAAGGTCAGCTCCAAGCGCGGCTTTGTCAAGGCAGCGGCGGTCGTGACCAAGCGCATGAAACCGATGCAGATCGACGGCAAGACCATCCACCACGTGGGCGTGCCCATCCACTGGGGCTTTGCTTCCCAGGGGCGCAAGGGGCACATGGCCAACAACCTGACGGCGTCCGTGGGCGATGGCAACAGCTTCACCCCCGAAACCAAGACCTTCCTCGTGAAGGTCGAGAAGGTGTAAAGGAGTAAAGAACCATGTCTTCGACCATGTCTTTAGATATCAAGCGCCGCTCGGCCACCACCACCCCCGCGCCCAGTGCGCGGGGGGCGTACGGGGGCGAGGTCGCCAAACTGATCGACGTCTCCAAGTGCATCGGCTGCAAGGCCTGCCAGACCGCCTGCATGGAGTGGAACGATCTGCGCGACGACATCGGCACCCTGGCTGCGGGCGTCTACGACAACCCGACCGATCTGACCGATCAGTCGTGGACCGTGATGCGCTTTGCCGAGTACGAGAACGAGGCCACCGGCAACCTGGAATGGCTCATCCGCAAGGATGGCTGCATGCACTGCGAAGACCCGGGGTGCCTGAAAGCCTGCCCCTCGCCCGGCGCCATCGTGCAGTACGCCAACGGCATCGTGGACTTCCAGCAGGACCAGTGCATCGGCTGCGGCTACTGCGTGACGGGCTGCCCGTTCAACGTGCCGCGCATCTCCAAAAAGGACAACAAGGCGTACAAATGCACCCTGTGTTCCGACCGCGTGGCCGTGGGGCGCGAGCCGGCCTGCGTCAAGACCTGTCCGACCGGGGCCATCATGTTCGGCACCAAGGAGGCCATGCACAGCCAGGCGGAACGGCGCATCGGCGACCTGCAGAACCGGGGTTACGCCAACGCCGGTCTGTACGACCCGCAGGGCGTGGGCGGCACGCACGTCATGTACGTGCTGCACCATGCGGACAAGCCCTCGCTCTACAAAGGCCTGCCCGACGATCCCCGGATCAGCCCGATGGTGGCCCTGTGGAAAGGCGTGGCCAAGCCCCTGGCCATGGCCGCCCTGGGCGCTGCCGCCGTGGGCAGCCTGTTCCACTACATCACCAAGGGCCCCAACGAGGTATCGAAGGAGCTGGAGGATGAAATGGAGCGCAAAGACCAGGAAGCTGCTGAAAAGGAGGCCCAGCCATGATTCGCAACCCGCGTGATTTGGTGCGCTACAACGCATCGGAACGGGCCAACCACTGGATGGTGGGCATCTGCTTCATCCTGCTGGCGCTGTCGGGCCTGGCGTTTTTCCACCCGGCCTTCTACCCCTTGACCATGCTGTTTGGCGGCGGCCCCTGGACGCGCATCCTGCACCCCTACATCGGGGTAGTGATGGCGCTGTGCTTTGTGGTGATGGCGCTGCGCTTTGCCAAGCTCAACGTCATGGAGCCGCGCGACTACGAATGGTTGAAAAACGTCAATCAGATGATCGACGGCGACGACCACAACATGCCCGAGCAAGGCAAGTACAACGGCGGCCAGAAACTGCTGTTCTGGGGTCTGGTGATCGGCATGATCGCCATCAGCGCCAGCGGCGTGGTCATGTGGCGTGCCTGGTGGACGCCGCCGGTCGATGCCGTGCGCCTGGCCTCGGTCGTCCACGCCGTGGCGGCGGTGTGGATGATCGGCCTCATCGTCATGCACGTCTATGCCGCCATTTGGACGCGCGGCACCATCCGCGCCATGATGTACGGCACCGTCACCCGCGCCTGGGCCAAACAGCACCACCGGGGCTGGTACCGCAAGGTCACGGGCGACAATGACTGAGCATAGAATCAGCCTCTAGCGCTGATGCAACAACCGCCGACAGCTCTTTAAATCGGAGCATGTCGGCGGTCTTTATTTTGAGGAAGACGTTTTATGTCACGACGCATCCTGCAACCCGGCGAGATCGAGGCGCTGGACAACACCACCTTCCCGCGCGTGCTGCCGCCGCAGATCGGCAGCCTGTTCGTCGAACGCGCCGCCCGCCTGCGCCAGCTGGCCGCCGGCAACCCGATTGCCGATTACCTGGAATTTGCCGCCCACATCGTCAGCGCCCAGCACGCCGCCGCCAAGGCGCTGCCTGCGCCCGAGGTCGATCGCAGCGCGATGGAACGCGCCCAGGCGCACGGCATGCCGCTGTTCCCGGCGGCAGAGCAGCTGGAAACCGGCCTGCTCGACTGGCAGCCGGTGCTGGAACACATCCTGGACACCCTGGGCAGCCACACCAGCGGCCTGCCCGCCGCCCTGCAACCCTTGCTGACCGAACTGCGCCAGCTGCCCGGCGAGGAGCGCGACACCATTGCCCGGCAGTTGCTGAACAAAGACCTGGCCGCCCGCTACATCGGCATGGCCCCCTTCGTCATGGCCGCGCTGCAAGTGCGCCTGACGCAACGGGCCGCCACCCTGCGCGAGGCCGACATGCCGCAGATGCAGCCGGCCACCGTCTGCCCCGTGTGCGCCAGCGAACCGGTGGCCAGCACCATCCGCATCGGCGGGCAGGCCAGCGGCCACCGCTACCTACACTGCGGCGGCTGCGGCACCGACTGGCACATGGTGCGCGTCAAATGCTCGCACTGCGAAAGCACCAAGGGCGTCCACTACCAGATCATCGAAGGCGTCAAGGACGTTGTCACGGCAGAAACCTGCGATGAATGCGGCACCTACCGCAAAATCGTCAACCAGGAAAAAGACCCGCTGGCCGAACCGCTGGCCGACGACCTGGCCAGCCTGATGCTGGATTTGCTGATGAGCGAAACGCCCTTCCAACGCGCCAGCGCCAACCCGCTGCTCTACGTGGCCGTGGCCGTGGCCGAGGAACAGGACGCGACGGCAGGGACGGACGACGGCCTGATCGACCCCTTCCCCAGCCACTGATTCCAGCCGCTCCACCGCACAACCATCCGCACTCCCTCCGCGCCATGACCACCCCGCCCCGCATCCCCTCCGCCGATGCCCTGCTGCGCGACGCCGCCCTGGCCCCGCTGCTGGCCGACTATGGCCGCAGCAGCGCCACGGCAGCGCTGCGCCAAGTCCTGGATGCGCTGCGTGCGCAGCTTCGCGCCGGCACCCTGCAAGCCGCGCCCACCGCCCCCGCCGCCATCGCCACCCAGGTGCAGCAGGCGCTGGCCCGCAGCCACGCGCCGCGCCTGAAACCCGTGTTCAACCTGACCGGCACCGTGCTGCACACCAACCTGGGCCGCGCCCTGCTGCCGCCCGAAGTGGTCGCCAGCGTGGCCCAGGCGCTGACCTGCCCGATGAACCTGGAATACGACCTGGAGGACGGCGGGCGCGGCGACCGCGACGACCTCGTCACCGGCCTGATCTGCCAGCTCACCGGCGCCGAGGCGGCCACCATCGTGAACAACAACGCCGCCGCCGTGCTGCTCGCCCTGGGCGCCCTGGCCGCCGGGGGCGAAGTGGTCGTCTCGCGCGGGGAGCTGGTCGAGATCGGCGGCGCCTTCCGCATCCCGGACATCATGGCCCAGGCCGGCTGCCGCCTGGTGGAAGTGGGCACCACCAACCGCACCCACGCCTACGACTACGAGCGGGCCATCGGCGAACACACCGCCCTGCTCATGAAGGTGCATACCAGCAACTACGCCATCCAGGGCTTTACCCGCAGCGTGCAGGACGCCGACGTGGCCGCCCTGGCCCACGCCGCCCGCCTGCCGATGGTGGTGGACCTGGGCAGCGGCACCCTGGTCGACATGGCCGACTGGGGCCTGCCGCCGGAAGTGACCGTGGCGCAGACCATCGCCAGCGGGGCCGACGTGGTGACCTTCAGCGGCGACAAGCTGCTGGGCGGGCCGCAGGCGGGCATCATCGTCGGCCGCAAGGACTTGATCGCCCGCATCAAGCGCCACCCCTTGAAGCGTGCGCTGCGCGTGGGCAAGCTCACCCTGGCCGCGCTGGAAGCCACGCTGCGCCTGTACCAGCACCCGGAAACCCTGGCCCAGCGCCTGACCACGCTGCGCCTGTTCACCCGCCCGGCCAGCGCCATGCAGGCCCAGGCCGAAGCGCTGGCCCCGCTGCTGCAAACCGCCCTGGGCGCCGACTGGCACATCGCCCCCAGCCCCATGGCCAGCCAGATCGGCAGCGGCGCCCTGCCCGTGGACAGCCTGGACAGCTTCGGCCTGGTGCTGCGCCCGCAGGCCAAAACCGCCAGCGTCGCCCAGTTGCAGGAACGCCTGCGCCGCCTGCCGCGCCCCATCATCGGCCGCGCCCAGGACGGGGCGCTGTGGCTGGACCTGCGCTGCCTGGAAGCCGCCGAGCAGCCCGCATTCACGGAACAGCTGGCTTTATTGAAAGCATAAAAAATATAGCTTCTTCCGCTTTCAATATATGGTTTTCAGATAATTTAAATGCTGAAACATAGTATTTTCAAGCGGAAGAAGCTATAAATTTCACCCCCCAACCCTTGCTGACCTGAAAACATGATCATCGGCACCGCCGGGCACATCGACCACGGCAAGACCACCCTGGTGCGGGCGCTGACCGGCACCAACACCGACCGGCTCAAGCAGGAGCAGGAACGCGGCATTAGCATCGAGCTGGGCTACGCCTACCTGCCGCTGCCCGATGGACAGGTGCTGGGCATCATCGACGTGCCCGGCCACGAAAAATTCATCCCCACCATGGCCGCCGGGGCCGTCGGCATCGACCACGCCCTGCTGGTCGTCGCGGCGGACGACGGCGTCATGCCGCAGACGCTGGAGCATGTGCAAATCCTGCAACTGCTGGGCATCCGCAGCGCCAGCGTCGCCATCACCAAGGCCGACTGCGTACCGCCCGAACGCATCGCCGAGGTGCAGGACGAAGTGGCCGCCATCCTCGGCGTCACCGCCATGGCCGGCGCCCCGCTGTTCCCCACCGCCGCCGCCCGGCCCGACGACCCCGGCACCTATGCCCTGCGCCAGCACCTGATGCAACTGGCCCAGCACTGCGCCGCCCGCAGCAGCAGCGGGCTGTTCCGCCTGGCGGTGGACCGCGCCTTCAGCCTGACCGGGCAGGGCACCATCGTTACCGGCACCGTCTTTGGCGGGCAGGTCGGCGTGGGCGACAGCCTGACCCATTCGGGCACCGGGCGCAGCGTGCGCGTGCGCAGCCTGCACGCGCAAAACCGCGCCAGCCCCACCGGCAGCGCAGGCCAGCGCGTGGCCCTGAACCTGGCCGGCATCGACACCGGCGACATCGCCCGGGGCGACTGGCTGGCCCAGCCCCAATTGCTGGCCGCCAGCACCCGCCTGGACGTGCGCCTGCACTGGCTGGCGGAAAACACCCCGCTGACCGGCTGGACGGCCGTCCACCTGCACCTGGGCACCCGGCACTGCACCGGCCACGTCCTGCCCCTGAGCGACGGCCCCCTGCTGCCCGGCCACGAAGGCTACGCCCAGCTGGTGCTGGACGCCCCGGCCTACGCCCTGCCGGGCGACCGCGTGATCGTGCGCAACGCCCAGGCCAGCCGCACCCTGGCCGGGGCCATGGTGCTGGACCCCGACGCCCCCGCCCGCAAACGCCGCAGCGCCCAGCGCCAGGCCGCGTGGCAGGCGCTGGAACACTGGCTGGCCGTGGGCGACACCGCCCCCCTGCTGGCCCAGGCCCGCTTTGGCCTGCCCCTGTCGCAACTGCAACGCCTGTGCGGCCACCGCCAGCCGCCCGTACCGGGCGATTTGCAGCGCATCCCCCTGCCCCAGGGCGACACCCTGCTGCTGCACCCGGACATCTGGCAGGCCCTGCAAGACCAGTTGCTGACGGCACTGGAACAATTCCACCAGCAGCAGCCCGACGAACCCGGGGCGCACAACGCCCGCCTGCAACGCATGGTCTGGCCCGGCGCGGCCCACACCGCCAGCCAGCACCAGGCGCTGTGGCAAGCCCTGGCGGCCCAGCTCATCGCCAGCGGCCAGTTGCAGGCCGAAGGCGCCTGGCTGCGCCTGCCCAGCCACCGCGTGCAGCTCACCGACCAGGAAACCGCCCTGGCCGAATCGCTGCTGCCGCGCATCGCCGCAGGCCGCTTCGATCCGCCCTGGGTGCGCGATCTGGCCCAGGATGCCGGACAAAAGGAAGAACTGGTGCGCCAGTTGCTGCGCAAGCTGGCCCGCCAGGGGCTGGTGTTCCAGGTCGTCAAAGACCTGTTCTACGCCCGGCAGCACATGGATGCCCTGGCCGCCCTGATCGCCGAACTGGCCACGCAGCATGCCCAGGGCCAGGTCGTCGCCCGGCAGTTTCGCGACGCCACCGGCCTGGGCCGCAAACGCGCCATCCAGATCATGGAATGCTTCAACCGCCTGGGCCTGACCCGCCGCGTCGGCGACGCCCACGTCCTGCGCCCCGGCGCCCAATGGCATGGGCAGGATGCCGGGCGCTAGCCACTACAATCGCCGCTGCCCTCAGGGCGTGTTTACGATCTAGGAAGGCAACCACGCCCGGTGGCGTGGCCGGGCTTCAAACCCGGTAGGGGGTGTCAGCCACTCCCAGGTAGGTTCGACTCCTGCTGCCTTCCGCCACTTCAAGGTTTTTTAAGATTCATTTAAGCCCCGAAAGGGGCTTTTTTCATTCTGTACGCCTCCCCTTTTTGGATTTTTAACGGTTATTTACGAGCAACTAATATCAACAGTTATTGGCCTATAGGATGGCCTATAGGAATGGGTTGATGGCAAAGATTGCAAAAGAACTGACCGCAATGGCAGTTTCAAAACTCAAAGGTGAAGGGGCCTATGCTGTTGGAGGCGTGCCTGGGCTGCAACTGCAGATCCTCGGAGCGTCAAGAGCATGGGTGCTGCGCTTTGTGCTCCACGACAAGCGCCGCCGCATGGGATTGGGCAGCTATCCAGCCGTTTCCTTGGCCGAGGCTAGAGATCGAGCAAGGCTGGCCCGCAGCCTGATTCGCAGCGGCATCGACCCCATCGACCAGCGCACCAGTAACAAAGAGACGATCGTGGCTGCTGCAGCCAAATCTTTGACTTTCGCCAAGGCTGCCGAAAAATTCATCGCTGCGCATGAAGACAGCTGGAGCAATGCCAAGCACCGCCTGCAGTGGGTGAGTACCATTGGCACCTACGCCAACCCCATCATTGGCCAACTGCCCGTGGCGGCGATCGAACAGCGGCACATATTGCAGATCCTCGACCCGATCTGGCGATCAAAAACCGAGACCGCTTCACGCCTACGTGGACGTATTGAGCAGGTACTCAACTGGGCAAAGGTGCAAGGCCTGTGCGAAGGACCCAACCCTGCCCGCTGGCGTGATCATCTGGATCTGCTGCTGCCAGCTCCAGAAAAAGTCTCCCCGGTAAAACACCTGGCTGCCGTGCCTTTGGCAGAAGCCAAGCTGATGTGGCAACTTATTTGTGGCACCAGCGGCATGGGAGCGCAAGCTCTGCAACTGCAGATCCTGACAGCAGGCCGATCAGGCGAGGCACGTGGTGCCAAATGGAGCGAGTTGGATCTAGACAGCGCGGTGTGGGTGATTCCCAAAGAACGCATGAAGGCTAAGCGTGAGCACCGCATCCCCCTACCTCGCCAAGCTGTAGAGCTGCTGCGCAAGCAGCCACGAATTGTTGGTGCTGAGTTGGTGTTCCCTTCAAGCCGCAATACACCACTTTCAGATATGACCCTGACGGCGGTCATGCGCCGGTTAAAGCGTACGGAAGTCCCACATGGCTGGCGTTCGACCTTCCGCGATTGGGTAGGCGACTGCACAGACTATCCCAGCGAACTGGCAGAGATCGCCCTGGCCCACTCCGTGGGCAGCAAAGTTGAGCAGGCCTATCGGCGTGGCGACATGCTGGAGAAGCGCCGCCCTCTGATGCAAGAGTGGGCCGATTTTTTGACGCAAACCCCGTGATTATTTTGATCTCACACATGCGTGTGCGTGCATGCGTGCCCAGTGCCCATTCAGACACTTCCTAAAATGCTGGGGAGGGTTCGGGAAAAGTGTAATCTTTGTAATCAGCGACAGAAATAGATTGCAAGCTATTGATTTATAAATATTTATTGCCAGACACGAACTGTAATTTTTTTGTAATCTCAATGTAATTAATTACAGTCTTCAGGAGTAATCCAGAGGAAAATCAAAGACCAAATAAATCAATAAGTTATCGATTAAGCGTAATTTTGATTACACCGAATTACAGTTCTATGTAACCTAAAAAAACTAGGCTTCATGCGGGTTTCGAGACTGTTTCTGGATGTGATTACAGAAATTACACTTTTCCCGAACCCATTCCGTCAACGGCCTCGAAATTGGTCGATCGTGACTGGGTGGACCGCACTTGATGCGGCTGCATTTTCCGTCTTTTCCCGTCTATGGATAAGGAGCGCCAGCCAGCCGCAAAGGCCCAGCCACGTTGTTTTTGCTCGTAGTCGGCAGTGCCGTCGAAATCGGGACACGAAGCGGGCGGGCGAGGCGGGGTCTCGAGCGCCCGCTGGGGGGTAAAACCGCTCGGATTTATTGAGAGTCAGACAGGGAAGCATCTCGGAGGTCAGTAGGCAAGCAACAAAAAAGCCCCGCATTGCGGGGCTGTTCACATCCAGCGGCCTGTGCTGGCTATTTCAGCGGCTGAGTCTGCGGCTCATCGACACCAGGCAGGCGGTAGGTATCAAAGCGGCATACCTCTTCGCCGGCAAAGTCATTGATGGTGCTGGCCAGGTGCGTTTGCAGAGGCTGGATCTCGTTGCGGGCAAACACCCTGGCGGCATTGACTACGTTGCCAAAGGCGGTGCCACTGGATGGCACCACGGCAATCAGCTCGGGCGGCACGCGGTGGGCGGCCAGCTGGTCGTCGCGGCTGACGTTTTTGATGTTCAGGAACTCATCCTTGGCCGTGGCCTCGCCAATCGGGATCAGCTTGATGCCGTCTTTTTCACCCTTCGGGCTATGAAAAAACAGGTTACGAAAATTGCCAATGCCCTTGCTACTCTTGAGAGCGGCCCGCAAACCATCCACATCTTTTTGATTGGGTGTCGGGTCGGTCAGGTAGAGGATGAAGCCTGCGTGGCTGCCGTTGGTGTAGTACCGGCGGCGAAATAGCGTGGCTGATTCATTGAGCAGGCTGGCCTGCAGACTGGCCAGGTACTGCGGCACGCCGTACACCTCCTGGTCCACGTCCGGTTCCATGATGTGGCAGATGCTGCCCTTGCGGAAGGTGTGTACCTCGCTGTAGCGCGGCATAAAGCCAAAGGTCTCCAGGTCTGCATGGCGGCGCGTGTACTTCGCTAGACTGTGTTTGAACTCCATCCCAGCACCCAGCCGGTTGCGCGGCTCCTCCAGGTAGGCATTGCCAAACACCAGGTACTCCTTGGCCACCTTCAAAAGGGTGGAGCGGCTCAAGCGGAGGTGCGGTCGAAAGGTGCTGGCCAAAATCTTGGCCTTCAAATCGATCGCGCTGGCATGGTGTACCCCTGCACGCAACATGCGGGTCAGGCCATCCACACTGACGGGCATCTCGTACCACTGGCCATCGATCAAGTTGCTTTCAAAATAGTCGAAGATCTCGCGCCGATCCAGCACCGCCTCCGGCTCTCCAAAGGTAAAGGCCTCCACCGCCTGCGGCTCTTCCACCGTTGCCATATTCGTCATTTAGTAAAACTCCAAAGTCACGCCACTGCCGACCTCGCCGCCCACAGCGGCGGCCTCCAGCGGCTCGTTATCCAAAGCATTCATGCAGGCCCAGGCCAGGTCGGCATGGCCCGCCTCTTCGCTGCGGCCGCTGGCATAGGTCACGCTGCGCCCGCTGGACGTCATCTCGCGCTTGATGGCCATAAAGCTGCGCTGCAAATCCAGATCTCCCGCATCAAATTCCAGGCGCCCGGCACGGATCACGCTCTGCGCCTTCAGCACCAGGCGCGTCTTCACATCAATGCTGAACTGCAGCCCCCGCACACCAGGAAAAAACTTCTGCACGATCTGGAACACTCCTTGGCCCAGACCTGTGGTGTCGATCGTGATGTGCTCGACAAAATACTTTTGCGTCAGCTGGCGAATCTGCTCGGCCTGCTCCTCAAAATCCGCCCCCTTGAACTGCATCCGCTCCAGCACCCGAAACTTGCCGCCCGCCTGCTCTGGCGGAGCCAATACCACCAGCCCCGCCGCATCCCCCGTGTGGCTGGGGTCATAGCCAATCCAGACCCGCTTATAGGCAAATGGCCGCAGGGCAAACGGCTTGAAGTCATCAGCCCAGGCCTCCCAGCTGTCCACATGGCAGCGCATCAGCTCGGTCAGGGGAAAGACTGAAAAGCTCTCATCCACAAACCCGCACATCAGCAGGTTGTCCCATTCTTCGTCGCTGTACTCAAAGCGCAGCTCGTCCAGGTCAAACAGGTCGCAGCCACCCGCGGCCGCATCCAGCACCGTCACGATCTGGCGCCAGATCTTGTCCTCCCCGGTAAATCCGCCGGCCAGCCGGTCATGGCTCAAGTCCAGCTCAATGCGGTCCGCCTTGCTGCGCTTGCGGTTAATACGGTTGCCGCTCCAAAAGGCATAGGCCTGGTGCTGCAAACTCGATGGCGTGCTGAAGTACGTCTTGCGCCACTTCTTGTGCATCGCCATGCCGCTGGCCACCTTGTTGAGCTGGTCGAAAGACTGGGTCCAAAAGAACTCGTCAAAGTAAAAATTGCCGTGGTAGCCCTGCGCCGTGCGGGCATTGGTGCCCAAAAAATACAGCGTCGCCCCGTTGGGCAGCACGATCGGGTCACCCTTCAGGTCAATGCCCAGCACCTCCTTCACAAAGGCCAGGATATAGCCACGGAAAATGTGCGCCTGCGCCTTGCTGGCCGACAAAAAAATCTGATTGCGCCCCGTCTCCAGCGCATCAATCAAGGCCTCGCGGGCAAAGTACCAGGTCGCCCCGATCTGGCGACTTTTCAAAATCGCGCGGGTGCGCTGCTGGCTGTTTTGCCACCACGTCAGCTGGTACTTGAACAGGCTGTCGATGAAGGCGGACTTGAGCTTTTCCAGCCCCGCATCGCCGCCCAGCTGGTTGCTGCGCTCTGGCTGGCGCTTGGGCCCCGCATTGCGAGCATTGATGTTGGGATTAAGGTCGCTTTCCTTGCCGCTCTCGCTGTACTTGTGCACCCGGGCCAGGCGCTCCAGCTGGCGGCCCAGCAGGTCAATCTCCTTGAAATCCCCGCCCGTTTTGCTGTCCTTGTTGATCAAGGTACACAGCCGCATCTCCAGCGAGCCCTCCACCCGGTCCACCGGCTTGGCCTTGTCCCATGCATCCGCCGCCTTCCACTCATGCACCGTGGTGCGCGGCACATCAATGTGCTCGGCAATATGCGTCACCCGCCACCCCATCCAGTACAGGGCGCGGGCCTTGCGGCGTTTGTCCTGGGCCGGACCCGTCAAAGCGTGCAGATGCGCAACCGCATCGGCATCGGCTGGCGTAGCAAGAAAAGGGGAATCAATCACCATCCCCGGCAGTTTGGACAGGCATTTGCGCCCGCGCACCTGCGCCCACGTGTAGCAGGCGGCCCTACACGGCAAAGCGTTTGCTGCCCACCCCAGGGCGGCAGACCATACAGGCACCCGCTGCAAAGCGCCTGCCAACAACCCTCAAGCCAACATGCCGCAATCCCAAAAAACCAAATGGTTCCGCGTCGCCACTGAAGGCGCCACCACCGATGGCCGAGCCATCCAGCGCAGCTGGATCGAGCAAATGGCCAAAAACTTCAACCCCGCCAAGTACGGCGCCCGCGTCTGGATCGAGCACATGCGCGGCCTGCTGCCTGACAGCGCCTTTGCCGCCCAGGGCGACGTCCTGGCCGTCAAAGCGCAAACGGTCGAAGACGGCAAGCTGGCCCTGTACGCCCAAATCCAACCCCTGGAGAGCTTGCTGGCCATGAACAAAGCCGGGC
The DNA here is from genome assembly GCF_042654765.1 of Comamonas nitrativorans. Taxonomy (NCBI): domain Bacteria; kingdom Pseudomonadati; phylum Pseudomonadota; class Betaproteobacteria; order Burkholderiales; family Comamonadaceae; genus Comamonas; species Comamonas nitrativorans. The sequence goes on from NZ_JBHSEW010000011.1 coordinate 66,293, forward strand.
AAAAGCTCTACACCTCCATCGAGGTCGACCCCAACTTTGCCGACACCGGCCAAGCCTACCTGGTCGGCCTGGCCGTGACCGACAGCCCCGCCAGCCTGGGCACCGAACTGCTCACCTTTGCCCAGCAAAACCCGGGGGCGAACCCTTTGGCGGGCCGCAAACTCAGTAAAGACAACCTCTTCACCGCCTCCATCGAGTTTTCTCTGGAGCTGGAAGACGCCCCGGCCCCCGCCACTGCCAGCCCCCTAAGCGCCGCACTGGAAAAATTCAACACCCTGCTGGCCAAAGCCATGGGCCATGACTCCACCCCTCCAGCCCCGACAGCCCCCCTACACCGCCCACCCGGCCCGGCTCAGACAGACTTCACCGCCGCCTTGGTCGCCACCCAGGCCATCGTCCAGGCCTTCAGCCAGCAGCAAGCCCAAGACAGCCAGGCTCTGGCCGCCCTGCAACAACAGCTCAACCAGCTGCAGGCCCAGCACCAGGGCCTGGTCACCCAGCTCAGCGCCCAGCCGCAAGACCCCCAGCGCCCAACCGCCGCCGGCGGCAACGGCCAAGAGCTGGCCGAGTTCTAAGGCCAGACCCCGCCGGCCCCCGAATCACTTACCCCAAGGAAAACACCCTATGCGTAACGACACCCGCGCGGTCTACCGCGGCTACCTCTCGCAAATCGCCAGCCTTTGCTCCATCGCGGTTGATGACGTGAGCAAAAAATTCAACGTCACCCCCTCGGTGCAGCAATCACTGGAAACCAAGCTGCAGCAGTCCAGCAAATTCCTCAGCATGATCAACATCATTGGGGTGGATGAGCAAGTGGGCGACGCCATTGGCCTTACCGTCTCTGGCACCATCGCCGGGCGCACCGACACCAGTGGCAACGGCCGGCGCCAAGGCCGCGATGTCACCGGCCTGGTCAAAAACGAATACACCTGCAAGCAGACGGACTACGACACCTACATCCCCTACGCCAAGCTCGATGCCTGGGCTAAATTCAAAGACTTCCAAAAGCGCATCAGCCAAGTCATCGTCGATCGCTGCGCTCTGGACCGCATCATGATCGGCTGGAACGGCCAAAGCGCCGAGGCCACCACCAACCGCACCACCTACCCGCTGCTGCAGGACGTGAACATCGGCTGGCTGACCAAAATCAAAACCCACGCCGCTGAGCGCGTACTGTCTGGCGGTGCCGTGGCCGACCAATTGAGCTTTGGCAGCGACGCCGAGGCCGACTACAAAAACCTCGATGCCCTGGTCTACGACGCCCGCAACACCCTGATTGCCGAGCAGTACCGGGAAGACCCGGGTCTGGTAGCCATCGTCGGCAGCGACCTGATGCACGACAAACTCTTCCCCCTGGTCTCTGACAACGACGCCCCGACCGAAAAACTCGCCGCCGACATCGTCATCAGCCAAAAACGCCTCGGGGGCCTACAGGCCGTGGTCGTGCCCTACTTCCCGGCCGGTAAAGTGCTTATCACCCGCCTGGACAACCTGTCCATCTACTATCAAAACGGCGCCCGCCGCCGCTCCATCATCGAGCGCCCCGAGCGCAACGGCGTTGAAACCTTCGAATCCTCGAACGACGCCTTCGTGGTCGAAGACTACGACCTGGTCGCCCTCGTGGAAAACATCACCGAGCTGACCGCCCCCTGACCGCCATGGCCAAAACCCCCGCCCAACGCCACATGGCCCGCGTGCTGGCCCAGCAAGAAGCCCAGCGTGCTGCCGCTGCCGACCCCTTCGGGGGAACTGGCGGCGGCCAGCACCAACTCATGCTGGCCCAACTGCACGCGCACATGCGCCAGTTCAAAGACATCCAGTCCACCGAGAAAAAGATCGAAGCCAAGCGCAAGCTCCTGCCCGAATACCTGGAATACCTAGAAGGCGTGCTGGCCGCCAATGCCGGTGTACAAGACCCCGTCATCACCACCTTGCTGGTCTGGCTGCTGGACGTGGGGGACTACCCGCTCGCGCTGGACGTGGCCGCCTACTGCCTGCGCCATCAACTGCAGCTGCCCGACCGCTTCAACCGCAACGTGCCCACGCTGCTGCTCGATGAAGTCAGCGATGCCGCCCTCAAAGGCCAACTGCAGGGCACTGACGCCCTGGCCGTACTGGCCCAGGTCGACCAGCTCACGCACGGCCTGGACGCCCACGACCAGGCCCGCGCCAAGCTGCACAAAGCCATTGGCTGGGCCGCCATGGGCAAAACCCACACCCAAGACCTCAATGCCGACGAAATCAAACAACTGCAGCTGGACAAGGCGCACATCGCCCTGCAGCACCTGCAACGCGCCACCGCCTTGAACGACAAGGCCGGCGTGAAAAAAGACGTGGAGCGCCTGGAGCGCCGCTTGAAAGAGCTGCAACCAAACGCCCCCAACTAAGCGTACCCCGCACCCGGACGGCTCGGGGGCAGCGGCCCGCCAGCACCTGCTGCGCAACCGGCCAACACCCCCGACCACCGTCCCCTTGTAGAGCCCCCATGAACACCGGATTCTTTGTCACCGCCAACCCACCCACTGAAAGCCAAGAACCTATGGTCGCCAATGACGGCTGGTTCCCGGACATGCAGCCGCAGGCGGTACGCAGCGCCTGCCACCTGGATGGCACCGTCACCCCTGATCGCCTGCAGCCCGCCCTGCAAAACGCCATGCTCACCGTCAATGCCGAGCTGCAAGACTGGGTCGATGAGCAGCGCAGCCGCTGGGGCTACACCCAACTGGGCGATGTGCCTGCCATCCAGGTCGGCGGCGAAAGCGCCAAGCTGCTGCACTACCGCCGTGCAGTGCATGCCGCCCTGCAGGCCGACCTGGTGCAAACCTATCGCGGCATGGCCGCCATTGCCACGGGCAACAAGCTGGACCGCAGCAGTGACGACCTGCAGCAAACCGCCGGCGACTACCTGCGCCAGCTGCGCAACGCCATTGCAGACATTCGCGGCAGTGCCCGCTGCACCGTGGAGCTTTTGTAAAGCCATGACCACCCAAGTGCGCACCCACCAAGGCGAAACCGTCGATGCCCTGTGCTGGCGTCACTACGGCCACACCCTGGGTGCCGTGGAAACCGTGCTGCAAGCCAACCCCGGCCTAGCCAGCCACGGCCTGGTCCTGCCCCAAGGCATCCTGGTGCACATGCCCCTGCTGCCCGCACCCGCCCCCAAAACCACCGTATCGCTATGGGACTAGCCATGAGCAAACACGACCTGATCCAAACCACCGCCATCGAAGCCGCCAAAGGCACCCCGCCCATCGTCGTTGCCGCCACTGCCCAGTCGCAAAGCTGGTCCAGCGCCGACACCATCACCTTGCTCACCATCACCTACCTGGCGCTGCAAATTCTGTGGTTGCTGTGGCGGTGGTGGAAAGCCCATAAAACCGGGCAACAAGTGCTATGAAAAAATACTTTCCCCACCTGGGCGGCACCCTCGTTTTGGGCAGCGCTGCTTTGCTCGGCTTTTTAGGCCAATGGGAAGGGGTGGGGCAGCATGTGGTCTACGCTGACCGCCTGGCCGCAGGCCTGCCCACCGTCTGCAAAGGCCTGACCCGTCACGTCACCACTACCCCCATCATCGTGGGCGAACGCTGGAGCGAGGAGAAATGCCAGCGTGAAGAGGCCGCCGCCATCGAGCGCGTGCAAACCGCCCTGGCCCAGTGCTTCAAAGTGCTGCCGCCCCAGTACGTGTTTGACGCGGCCAGCAGCCATGCCTGGAATTTTGGCCACCCCAGCACCTGCACCAGCCTGGCCATGGCCAGCTTCAACCAGGGCGACTGGGCCAAGGGCTGCCGCCGCCTGAGCATGAGCGATGCAGGCCGCCCGGTCTGGAGCTTTACCAGCCACATCAACCCCAAGACGGGGATCAAAACCTACACCTTCATCCAAGGCTTGGCCAACCGCCGCCAGGCAGAAACCAGCTTCTGCCACCAGGGGGTTGTATGAGCGAACTGCTACGCACCATCGCACTGCACCTGACTTTGCTGGCCGCCGGCGCCATGGCCGGCATGGCCTACCAATCGGCCCGCCAGGCCCAGGCCCACCAGGCCCAACTGCAAACGCAGCAAGAACAAGCCGAATACACCGCCGCCTGGCTGCGCAGCGAGCGCCTGGCCAGCGAAAGCCGCCTGCACCAGCAAATTGCCGACCTGTCGGCCCAACTCTCCGAAGCTCAAGGAAAAGCCAATGAAGACCATCAAGATTTTGTCGGCAGCCTGCGCACTGGCACTGTCAGCGTGCGCGTCCCCATCGCGCCCGCCAGCTGCCCCAGCATCGGCATGGCCCCCCCCGCAAGTGCCACCGCTGCAGCTCAAACCGCGCACGCCCAACTTGACCCAGCGGCAGCAGCAGATCTTGCCGCCATCCCCCACGAGGGCGATGCTGCCATCCGCGAGCTCAATCTCTGCATCGCCCAATACAACCAGGTAAAGGCGCAGCAAGACGCCTGGCAACACACCCTCACACAACAGGAGCTGGACCATGCGCAAACCCATTGAGCTGCGCCAGCACCTGGAGGCCGCCTTGCCCAAGGTGCGCCAAACCCCCCACAAGCTCAAGATGTTTGTGGATGGCGGCCGCATCCTCACTAGCGGCACCACCAAGCTGGCGTGGATGTACGCCTACACCCTGCAACTGCAGTTTCTGGATTGGAACGATCACCCAGACACCGTTATTGCCCCCCTGCTGATCTGGCTACGTCAGCACCAGTTTGATGTGGTGGACAACAAAGACAAAAAAGGCATCCGCTTCAATGCTGAATTTCTCGATGCCCACAACATGGATCTGATCATGGACATTGACCTGACCGAGCGGGTCCTTGGCAAGCCCCATCCCACCCAACCCGGCGCCGTGCAGTTGGAACACCTCACCGATACACCACCGCTGCACATGCCAATGCGTGAGCGCTGGGAGATCTTCATTCGTGACGAAAAAGTCGCGCAATGGGACTATCCACCCAGCGGTCACACACCAGGTGCATAACGCATGGAAGAGCTACAGCGCATCGAGCAATGGCTGGGCCCGCTGCTCAAGCACCTGCAACCCGCCGAGCAGCGCGTGCTAGCCCGCCAGTTGGCCCAGCGTGTGCGCAAGGCCAACCAAAAAACCATAGCGGCGCAGCAAGCCCCTGACGGCACGGCTTGGCAGCCACGTAAGCACCGCAGCCGTAACCGGGCAGGCACATTGCGCCAAGGCCCCATGTTTCGCAAGCTGCGCACCGCCAAGCACCTCAAGGCGCAAGGCTTTACCAATGAAGCCGTGGTGCAGTTCATGAGCCGCGCGACACGCATTGCCCGTGTCCACCATGATGGCCTGCGCGACCAAGTAGCCCCCGGTGGGGCCCAATACGACTATCCCGCCCGTCCCCTGATTGGCGTGCCCGATGCCTTGGCTGACCAGTTGGTAGACCACATCCTGCAGCAACTCAGCACCTAGGGATGGTCTGCACGAATCATCGCGCCGTGGGTATCTGCGGCCTCGGGCCGTCTGCGGCGTTGCAAATCCTCGCAATAGCACCACTATTGCTGCGGTTTGCGCCTTGCAGCCCATCCCGATCCGCAGCACCCACTTGGCTGCGTGATTCGTGCAGAGCATCCCGAGTTTTTGCCGCAATAAATGTACTTACAAAATTTATTGCACAATATAATAAATGTACTTACAATAAATCGCATGAAAATAGAATACGACGCCCAGAAAGACGCCACCAACCAGGCCAAGCATGGCGTATCGCTGGCCCTGGCAAGCGCCATCCAATGGCCGGACGTACTCTGTTTTGTCGATGATCGCGCCGACTACGGCGAAGTGCGTGAAGTTGGCTATGCCGTCATTGCACAACGCCTGTATGTCGTGGTGTTCGTGCAGCGCGGCGACACCATGCGCATCATCAGCCTGCGCAAGGCCAACAAGCGGGAGATCAAGCACTATGAACAAGCAACCCAATCGGACTAAATCGGGGCTCATCCTCCCAACGGATGCAGAGGATGCAGCCATCAACCGCGGCATTACCGCCGACCCGGACACGGTGGAGATCACCACGCAACTGGCCGCCAAGCTGCTGCCCCTGCGCCGCCGGGGCCGCCCGCCGGTGGAGCAACCCAAGGCCCCTATCACCACCCGCATTGATGCCGACGTATTGCACGCCATCAAGGACAGCGGCAAGGGCTGGCAAACCCGCCTCAATGACGTGCTGCGCGAAGCCGTGCAAAAGGGAAAATTCAAGCCCGTCGGGTAGCGCCTGCGCTATCCGGCGCCTCGTGCTGAAAAGCATGGTGATTGAAACCACCTTTGAACCAGCGGTTGCAGGCCCCACCGACAAGCGGGCTTTTACACCGCCCCCACGGTTGCGGGCGGGATGGGCATCTCCGTAAGGACTGCTGCACGGCTGGTTCCGTGTGTTTCAACATCCCGTCCACCTGCTGCGCTTGAAACCGCATTCAGCGCCGGACTAAGCCCCCGGCCCACCAACCGCCCCAGCGCGGGCTTTTTTGTTTTCACGTAGCAGGCGCGGCTACACGCGCGGGCGCTAGCCTGCCCGCGCAAGGCTGGGCACCATGCCCGCCATGACCACCACCCCTGAACACAGCCCACTTGAGCTGCACCGCCTGCTGGCCAACATGATTCGCACTGGTCGTGTGGAGCATGTGCGCGTGGGTGCGTCCGGCAACCCGGCTGCGTGCCGCGTTCGCACGGGGGATCTGCTCACCACCTGGGTGCCCTGGTTTGCCCAAGCAGCCGGTGGCAGCGCCCAAACGCGCCACTGGCGCACCCCGGCCCTGGGCGAACCCTGCCTGCTGCTGGCCCCCGGCGGCGACCTGGCCCAGGCCGTGGCCCTGCCCGGCATCTACAGCAGCGACATGCCCCAGGGCGCAACCGATGAGGATGTTGAGCGCCACGACTTCAGCGCAACCGACTTTTGGCAACACCGGCGCAGCGCGGGCACGCTGGTGTTTGATATTTCCCAGGCCATCACGCTGAACGTGGGCAGCTCCCAACTGCATATCACGCCCGGCAGCACCACGCTGACCACGCCCCAGTTCACGGTGGAAAGCCCGCAAAGCTCGTTCACCGGCAACGTGCGCATTGGTGGCGGGCTATCGGTCATCGGTGCCGGCAGCAGCGGGGGCACTTCACGCATCCAGGGCAACTTCCAGATCGAAGGCGCCAGCCTCACGCACAACGGCATCAACATCAGCGGCACCCACACCCACCCTGATGCCCACGGCGGCACCACCGGGGGGCCGCAGTAATGGACCGCACCACTGGCCGCCATATCACAGGCATGGAGCACCTGAAGCAATCCATTGCCGACATCCTGACCACCCCGCTGGGTTCGCGCCTGCAGCGGCGCACCTACGGCAGCCTGCTGCCCGGATTGATCGACCAGCCTGACAACGCCCGCACCCGGCTGCGCTGCTACGCAGCCATTGCCAGTGCGCTCATGAACTGGGAGCCACGCTTGCGCGTGACCCGTGTGGGCATGACATCGGGCGACAGGCCTGGCACAGCCACCGTGACCCTGGAAGGTGAATATCTGGGCAGCTCCGTGAGCATGGCGGTGCCACTGCGAGGTGCTGCATGAGCAATGCCCAAATTATTGACATGAGCAAACTGCCTGCCCCGCAAGTGGTGCAGGTGCCCAATTTTGAAGACATCCTGACCGCCCTGAAAGATGACCTGCTGCAAGCCATGCCGCTGCAGCTCAGGGATTCCATCAGGCAGACCTTGGCGCTGGAGTCAGAGCCGCTGACCATCTGGATGCAGCGACTGGCCTACCACCTGGTGTCTGAACGCAGTAGCCGTAACGATAGTGCGCATGCCGTCATGCTGGCGTATGCCATGCAAGGCGACCTCGATCAACTGGCCGCCTTTTATGGACTTACCCGCTTGATCATCACGCCAGCAGATCCTGATGCGAACCCGCCCGTGCAAGCCGTTATGGAACGAGATGACGATTTTCGCGCCCGCATACAACTGGCACCACAAGGCTTTAGCGTAGCTGGCCCGGTGGGCGCCTATGTCCACCACGCCAAAAGCGCAGATGGCCAGGTACTCGACGCCGCGGCCACCAGCCCTGGCCCGGGCACGGTGGTGGTGACGGTGCTATCACGTGCTGGCAGTGGCGTGCCCAATCAGCAATTGCTGAACACCGTGGCAGCCGCTGTTGGTGCGGATGATGTCCGTCCGCTTACCGATGAGGTTCTGGTGCAAGCTGCGGGCATTGTGAACTACGCCATTGAAGCCAGTCTTTACACATTGCCTGGTCCAGACTCTTCCAGCGTGATCAATGAGGCCCGTAGCAGAGCCCAGGCCTATGCCACCGCCATGCACCGCTTGGGCAGACGCCCTACGTTGTCGGGCATCTATGCAGCTTTGCACATTGAAGGCGTGGAGCGGGTGGAGCTGATGCAGCCAACGGCGGACGTGGTCGTGACGGCTACGCAAGCCAGTTGGTGCACCAGCGTCACAGTGAACCACGGAGGCATCATTGACTAAGACGCTGCTCCCCCCGAATGCATCAACACTGGATCGCGCCGTCGAAAAAGCGATGCACCAACACCTGGACAGCATTTCATTTCCGCATCGCGAACTTTGGAATCCCTCTACCTGCCCCTTGGAGTTTTTACCCTGGCTGGCATGGGCGCTGGGGGTGGAAGCCTGGCGCAGCGAATGGCCTGAAGCCATTAAACGCGCCATCGTCAAGAACGCCATTGCCGTGCAGCGCCAAAGGGGCACCGTCAAAAGCGTGCGCGACACCGTGGCAGCCTTCGGCGGAGCCATCAGCATCCGGGAATGGTGGCAGACCACCCCAAAGGGCCAACCCCACACCTTTGAGCTGGTACTCACCCTGGGCGGTCAGGATGGCAGCCAGGCCAGTGCCACCTTTGTTGAAGAAGTGATCGCCGAAGTGGCTCGCGTCAAACCCCTGCGCTCGCACTTCACCGCCATTCAGGGCCTATCGGCAGCCGCATCCACAAAGTTGGCCGCCGTCGCTCGCCCCACAACCTACGCCCGGCTGACCATGGCCGTGCAGTAACTCCCAGCGAACCCATGACAGGCATCATTTTCAAACTCACCAACGCGGGCCGTGCCGCCCTGGTCAATGCAGCGCATGACGGCACCCTGGCCCGACGCATCGTCAGCGTCGGCATCACCGCGAGCGCATTCACCCCCGCCGCAGAGCTGACCGCCATCCCCGGCGAGATCAAGCGCCTGACCACCTTCGCCGGGGACGTGGTGGCCGCAGACACCATCCACCTCACCATCCGCGACGATGGGGCCGATACCTACACCGTGCGCGGCCTGGGCCTGTACCTGGACAACGGCGTGCTGCTGGGCAGCTACAGCCAGTCCGCCGCCATCCTGGAGAAGTCCGCCGCCAGCATCTTCCTGCTGGCCACCGACCTGCGCGTTCTGGACGGCAGCGTGGACATCAGCACTTTGCAGTTTGGCGACACCAGCTTCCTCAACCCGCCTGCCACCACCCAGCGGCAAGGCGTCGTGGAGCTGTCCACCGCGGCCGAAGCCGCTGCCCTGGCCGACGACACCCGCGCCCTCACCCCCGCCAGCGTGCAACCCCTGTTTGCCGCCCGCGCCCTGGTATCGACCACCATCACCGCCGGTACCGGCCTGACCGGCGGCGGCAACCTGGGAGCAAACCGCACCCTGGCCGTGCAATTCGGCACCACTGCCAGCACCGCCGCCGCCGGCAACCACACCCACGCCGACGCCACCACAAGCGCAGCGGGCCTGATGAGCGCTACCGATAAAACAAAGCTCGACGGCATAGAGGCCGAGGCCAACAAGTACACACTGCCCAGCGCAAGTGCAACGGTGTTGGGCGGCATCAAGCTGGGCCACACCACGGTGCAGACCGTCGCTGCGGCAGCGCCCACGGCTACGGCCAGCCGCAGCTACGCCGTGCAGGTCAATGCCACCGGCCAGGCCGTAGTGAACGTGCCCTGGGTGGATACCAACACCACCTACAAC